>JBBQSR010000203.1:0-6985 GCA_038234855.1 Ktedonobacterales bacterium
CCCGCCACGGCGATGACGCGCGGCCCCCACGCCCGCAAGATGGCGGCGGCGTAGTCGCGCAGCGCCCGCCGCACATCCGCCACGGCGATGATCACCGCCCCCGTCGCCAGCAGTTCCGCGCGCCACTGGGGCTGGGCCGCCAGCCGCGCGGCATCGACCAACACGCCCGCCGCGCCGCGCTGTGCGGCCTCCGTGGCGAAGTCATGCCCATCCGCGTGCACGCCGCGCACCGCGACGAAGCATTCGCCGCCTACGACCTCGCGCGCATCCGACGCGAAGGCGCTGAAATGGTCGACCAGGCCGCGCTGCTCCAGGGTGCCGCCCGTCGCGCTCACCAGGATGTCGAGTGGAATCATCGTTCGGGTGCCCTCCGCTGTCGCTCTCAGCTTCTAGTGTAGCGCAACGGGCGGGGTTTGGGTAGACGGGGATGGTGCCATCTTGGCCCCCTGTTTGACAAAGCGCAAGCGCGGTGCTATCCTTCGCTATAGAGCGATTTTCCACCAGAGACCGCAGGTACGCGCCACCGCGTTCAATCCCGTTGGGGCCTGCTGAGGTGCATGTATTCGCACTGGTTACGTTCGCGTGGCATCATTGCTGCCGACGAGACGAACCGTGTGCATGCGATGTGGTTCCTGGGCGAATGCGCCTGAGGAGCCATTTTTCTTGGCCTCGGAAACGCTGAACGTTTGCAGAAAGGAGATACACTCGCATGCCAACACAACGAAAGATTCACATCGTCGAATCGCTGACCGAGAAGCTGCGCCGTGCCAAAGCGACCGTTTTGGTGCAGACGCAGGGGATGTCGGTCGCCGAGCAGACCGAGATGCGCAAGAAGTTTCGCAGCAGCGGAATGGACTTTCAGGTCGTCAAAAACACCCTGATGCGCAGCGCCACCCACACCGCCGAAACCGCGAATGTGGACGCGATCCTCGTCGGCCCCACCGCCGTTGTCATCGGCTATCAAGATGAAGCCTCGGTCGCCAAAGCGGTGCTCGACTACATCAAGACGTCGAAGACCGTCACGCTCAAGGGCGGCGTGCTGGGCAAGCAAATGCTGAACCCCGCCGCAGTCGAAAGCCTGTCAAAGCTGCCCGGACGCGACCAACTGCGCGCCCAGGCCGTCGGCACCGTGCAGGGGCCGCTCTCGACCGCCGCCAGCATCGTGGCCGCGCCGCTGCGCGACCTCGTACAGATCCTGCATAACTACGCCGAAAAGCAAGGCGCGACGCTCTAGCGCCGCCTGAATGCAAGAACACGCCCTGCACTGGCAGAGAAAAATACTGTCGCGTACCACGCGATACCTACAAAAAAAGAGGAAAGAACTCCAATGGCAAAAGTTGAAGAGATCATCTCGCAGATCGAAGAGCTGAGCGTGCTGGACCTGGTCACCCTGACCAAGAGCCTGCAAGACAAGTGGGGCGTCACCGCCGCCGCCGCCATGCCCATGGGCATGCCCATGATGGCCGCCCCCGCCGCTGGCGATGGTGCGCCCGCCGCCGCCGAGGAGCCGACCGAGTTCAACGTGACGCTCACCGGCCTCAGCGACCCCACCAAGAAGATCAACGTCATCAAGGTCGTTCGCGAACTGACGGGCCTGGGCCTGAAGGAAGCCAAGGACCTGGTGGAAAGCGCGCCCAAGCCGATCAAGGAAGGCGTCTCGAAGGAAGAGTCCGCCACCCTCAAGGCCAAGCTCGAAGAGGGCGGCGCGACGGTCGACGTCAAGGCTGCCTAGTTCACGCGCGCTGCGTGCCGTCTCGGCCCCCACCTGCTGCACGCGGGTGGGGGCTTTTTGCGCGCCTGAGCGCTCTGCCGCGTGGGGCAACTGAAGAGATCGCGGTGTGCTGTCGATGATCGGTCCTTGAGATGTCATTGTCGGGCCATCATCCTGAGCACGAACAGCGATACACGGCGGAGGCAGCCGATGCAGATAGAGCAGGTCCTTTGGCGAGCGGGCGACAGCGCGGCGACGACCTGGCCCACGGCGTTGGCCTCGCTGGCACAATTGGTCTTCGCCTTTGGCGACATCACGAGCTTACGGCAGCCTGGCTTCATCGATCAATTGCGGCGGCGCTATCCCGAGGCGCGCATCCTGTGTGGGTCCACCGCTGGGCAGATCCTCGGCACGCGAGTGCATGACGCGGGGGTCGCCGTAACGGCGGTGCGTTTCGAGCACACCGCCATTCGCTCCGCCCAGATCGCCATCGATGAGCACAGCGACGGCGCGGCGCTGGGGCGTGCCCTCGGCCAACCATTGCCGCCCGAGGGACTGCGCCACGTCTTCGTCTTGCTCGATGGCCTGGCGATCAATGGCAGCGCGTTCATCGAGGGACTCGCCCAGGTGTTGCCCGCCGCCGTCACCATCACCGGGGGGCTGGCGGGCGATGATGCGCGCTTCATCGAGACGCTGGTGAGTGTCGACGACACGCCACGCGCGCGACACATCGCGGCGATCGGCTTCTATGGCGACCGGCTGCGGGTCGGCTGTGGCTCGATGGGCGGCTGGGAGGCCTTTGGGCCAGAGCGCCTCATCACGCGCGCGCAGGGCAACATGCTCTATGAGCTGAATGGCAAGTCCGCGTTGGAACTGTACCGCGCGTATCTGGGTGACGCCGCCCAGCAGTTGCCCGCCTCGGGGCTACGCTTTCCCTTGGGCATCCGTTCGCCGGAACGCGCGTTTCCCCTGGTGCGTACCCTGGTGGCCATCGATGAGGCCCACCAAGGGTTGCGGTTCGCTGGCGAGATGCCCCAGGGGATGTATGCCCGCTTTATGAAGACCACGTTCCCAAGCTTGCTGGCGGGGGCCAAAGAGGCGGCCCTTCGCAGCCAGGCCGCGCTCGCCACGCAGTCATCTGCGCTCGCCATCCTCATCAGTTGTGTCGGGCGCAAGCAGTTGCTGCAACAACGCAGCGAAGAAGAGGTCGAGCAAGTGAGTGACGTGCTGGGCGCGTCCACCACTTTGACGGGTTTTTATTCGTATGGCGAGATCGCGCCATTTACCCGCAATGACCGCTGTGATCTGCATAACCAGACGATGACCATCACGACCTTCGCTGAAGCGTAGCTGCCCACGCGCCATCACCCCGAAACGGAGGGCCATAGCTCATGACCTGGCACCCATTGCTGGCGCGGCAGCTCCGGCGCGCCCAGCTCGATGCCGCTGAGGTCGCGCAGCCCTACCGTGACCTCTTCGCCACCATCGACGCCGCCTATCAGCAGTTCGACGCGGAGCGCGCCCTGCTGGAACGCACGATGGACCTCAACACCGAGGAGCAACAGCACGTCCATTCCGAGATGCGCGCGGTCTATGAGCGCTTGATCGTGAGCAGCCTAGATGGCATCTTCGCGATCGATCTGGATGGTTGCTGTACCGTGTGGAATCCCGTGATGGAACGCCTGACGAATATCAACCGCCTCAAGATCCTGTATCAATCCCCAGCGAAGGTTTTCCCCCAATTACTGACGCCCGCGATGGTGCTGGCATGTCAGGAAGTGTTGACCGGGAAGCCGGTCTTCATCAAAGATGCCGCGTACCGCGACGCGCATTCGGGGCACGAACGCTTCTTTGACATTCAGTTCACCCCACTGCGCAAGGAAAGTGGCGCGATCATTGGCGGGCTGGGGGTGATGCACGACATCACCCAGCGCAAGGTCACGCACGAGGCACAGCAACGCCAATATGCGTACCTCGACGCGATTCAAGAGATGGCCTTGCGTCTGAATAGTCCTGGCGAACTGGCCGAACTGCTGGCGGCGATCACGCAGCGAGTCGGGCTGCTGCTGGCGACCGATGATGTCTTTTTGACGGTTTTCGATGCCGATGGATCGCTGGTGGCGCGGCACTATGGGTTCGGTGTGTTTGGGGCCGCGATCGACGCCACGCAGGAATCTCTCGTGGCGGGCATCGCCGAGGTGCAGCGCACGGGCCTGCCCCAGCTCAGCAACACTGTGCCCCCGTTGCTGAGGGGCGTGCCGCAGTGGGCCATCGTGCCCGTGTTTCATGGGGTGCACGTAGCGGGCGTGCTGGGGGTGGCGCGTGCCTCCAGTGCCGCCCCCTTCGAGGTGGGCGAGATCGCCGTGGTACGGCAGTTGGCGCAACTCGCCGCCATCGCTCTGCAACAAGACGCCCTCAATGCCGCCAATGCTCGCCTGGCGTCGCTGGCGACGACCGATCCCCTGACGGGTTTGCCTAACCACCGCGACATCTTGGATCACCTGGAACTGATGTTGGGCGAATGTCGCCAACAGGCGCAATCGTGCGCGGTCTTGTTCGTGGATATCGATCATTTCAAGACGATCAACGATACGTGGGGGCATCGCGCGGGGGACGCGGTGCTGCGCGAGGTCAGCCAGCGCCTAGCCTACACCATCCGCCGCGATGACGCGGTGGGGCGCTATGGCGGCGAAGAGTTTCTGGTGCTGCTCCAAAACGTGACGCCCGATGAGGCAGCGCGCATCGCGGAAGACCTGCGGGCGGTGCTGTGCGCCCAGCCCGTCCCCTGGCCGACCCCCCATGGGCTACCCACCGCCATCGACATCAGCGCCAGCATGGGCATCGCCCTCTACCCCCATCATGGGCTGACGCGCGACAAACTGATCGAGGCCGCCGATGCCGCCATGTACCGCGCCAAGCGCGAGGGGCGCAATCGCGCGTGCTTCGTCACCAGCGCCACGGCCAAGGCCGCGTAGCCGCGCGTCGATGCACAACCCCATATGATACAATGCCCACACGTCAAAATATCGCCTGTTCTCGCCCCACGTCTGGGGTGGCTAGGTTGCTGGCAGAGAGAAAGGACACGACACGCACTATGCGCAAAAAAATCACCGTCGTTGGTGCGGGCAATGTGGGGGCGACCCTGGCTCAGCGCGTCGCCGAGCGCGACTATGCCGATGTGGTGTTGGTAGATATCGTCGAGGGGTTGCCCCAGGGCAAGGCGCTCGACATCTTAGAGGCCGGTCCGGTGCTGGGCTATGACGCGAACGTCACGGGCACCAATTCCTATGACGAGACGGCGAATTCGTCCATCGTCGTCATCACGTCGGGGCTGGCCCGCAAGCCGGGGATGAGCCGCGACGACCTCGTGCGCGCCAACCAAAAGATCGTCACGGATGTGACCGAGCAGATCGTCCGGCAGTCGCCCGACGCCATCCTCATCGTCGTGACGAATCCGTTGGACGCGATGGTGCAGCTCGCCTACCACGTCAGCAAATTCCCCAAGCAGCGCGTCATCGGCATGGCGGGCGTGCTGGATACGGCGCGTTTCCGCACCTTCATCGCGCAGGAGGTCGGGGCGTCGGTGCGTGACGTGCAAGCCTTCGTGATGGGCGGCCACGGCGATACCATGGTGCCGCTCACCAGCCTCACGACGGTCGCGGGCGTGCCGGTGACGGACCTTATCCCCGCCGAGCGGCTGGCGGCCATCGTCCAGCGGACGCGCGACGGCGGTGCCGAGATCGTCAATCTGCTGAAGTCGGGCAGCGCTTACTACGCGCCCTCGGCCTCGGTGCTGGCGATGGTCGACGCCATCATGTACGACAAGAAGCAGATCCTCCCCTGCTCGGTGCTGTTGAAGGGCGAATATGGCATCCACGATCTCTTCGTGGGGGTGCCCGCCAAGCTGGGCAGCGCGGGCGTCGAGCAGGTGGTAGAGGTGAAGCTGAGCGACGCCGACCGCGCCGCCCTGCAACGCTCGGCCAACTCGGTGAAGGAACTGATCGAGATCATGGGACTCTAGCCGTCCAATCGGGGAGCATGGTCCTGTGCGAATGGGGCCATGCTCCCCCTTCCCATTTCGCGCGGAATTTGTTATACTCGATAACAATACGGATCAGCCATGGTCCAGCGCGAGGGAGTTTTCTTATGAGTGAAATGCCGCCAAACTATCAGGACATCACTTGCCCCGTCGCGCGCACGACCCAGATCATCAGCGGCAAATGGACGTTGCTCATCATCCGTGATCTGGTGCGGGGGACGATGCGCTTCAGCCAGATCGAGCGGTCCTTGGTGGGCATCAGCCCCAAGACGCTCTCTGATCGCTTGCACACCCTGGAACGCGATGGCATCATCCGTCGCCAGACCTTCGCCGAGGTGCCGCCGCGCGTCGAATATTCGCTGACGGAAAAGGGGCGCGCCCTTGCCGAGGTCATCGAAGCGATGCGCGTCTTTGGTCGCCAATGGCTCAACGAAGATTGCGGCTGCGATGGGGACTTCGCCGAAGCCGAAGAAACCGTCCCTGTGACCACGGCATTACAGCCCGCCTAAGAGCGCAGGCCGCTATATGCTAGACATCGAGGTTATCGAGTCCGATGATGATGCCCTTGACCACTGTATCGGGCGATGCTTCCTTGATGAGCGCAAGCAACTGTTCCTCGTAAGCGTTTGCCGCCTGGATAGTCGCTCCCAAGGGGGCTTCCTCCGACGACACCCAAAACGCTTGCCGCGCCGAGAAAAGCTGTGTGAGCCTACGACCAATAGCGTGACGATGCATGAGTTCCGCCATCCCCTCGCTCTGGCGCGTGTAGCTCGCTTCTAATGCGTCCAACTTCACGATGACACGCACCGCCGCTGGCAATCTTTCCAATATCTCCGCTGCTTCGAATGCGGCATACCACTTGAAATAGGCTTCAGTGCCATAGAAGCATTCTTTGTCGCCAATATTCTGCCCCGTTGCGTCAAAAATAGTCAACCTCATGGTCATGCGTTTACCCCTCCCTTTACGGCTCGTCGGGCATCTCTTCTTCCAGCGTCGCCACGCTTTCGCCCAGTTCGCCCCAAAGCTGCACGATGGCGGCGCGGGCGACGGGGTAGGGGAAGCCGCGCCGCGTCAGGAATGGCCCCAGTGCATAGCGGAACGCGCGCGCGTCCATCCCCGCCCGCGCGACCAATCGCAGGGCGCGGGGCCGTGCGGCGGCGAGCGCGCGCTCCAGATCGCGGTCCGGCGCGATGGCCTCACTGACATCGTCGCGGCGAATCCCCTGCTGCGCCAGT
>JBBQSR010000204.1:0-6960 GCA_038234855.1 Ktedonobacterales bacterium
TGCGCACGGCGGGGGATTGGTTCGCCATCCCCGGCGCGATGGACGACCTGCAAAGTCGCGTCAACACCGATCTGTCGCTGCGTGACCTGGCGACCGTCTTTACGCACATCGACATCGACCACGCGACGCGCATCGCCCTCACCAACGCGAATGTGCTGGTCGACGCGACCTCCGACGACGGCCAGGCGATCTTGCTGCCGCGTGGCGGTGACTGGGGGGCGATCCGCGCGTACCTCCAGCAGCAACTCGCTGGGTAAGTTTGATCGATCTCAGGCGATGGGCAGGGGCATTCGCCCTTCGCGGCGTCCTGGCCTTGCCTCACTGCCCGCCCTTGACAGTGCCGCCCGTCGTCCTCATACTGAAAGGGCGCGATTGGCGCTGAAGGATGGGACCACCACGACATGACGAACCCGACATCGCACCTGCCGCCGCGCGACTATGCGGAGGGGCTGCGACGTTTCACCGCGCTCGCCGCGCAAGATGGGCCAACGGTGAACGCCGTCTGCCACGCGCGGCTGCTGACGCACGACGCCACCACCGACCACGCCATCGTCTTGCTGCATGGCATGACCAACTGCCCCCAGCAATTCGTACCGCTCGGCCAGTGGTTCTTTGATCAGGGTTACAACGTCTTCATCCCGCGCGAGCCACACAATGGGCTGATCGACCGCAACACGCGGGCGCTTGCCCAGACGACTGTGGCCGAGATGCGCGCGTTTTGCGAAGAGACGGGGCGAACCGCCTATCACCTGGGACGGCACGTCACGGTGGTGGGCATCTCGGCGGGGGCGACGATGGCCGCGTACATGGGCCAGTTCGTGCCGGAGGTCGATGTGGCGGTGCCTATCGCGCCGCTCTTTGGCATCGTGCCGAATCTGCCCATCGCCAACGCCCAGGTCAACTGGCTGGCGAAGCGCCTGTGCCTGGGTCTACCCAACATCATGACGCAGCGCTTCCGCCCCTTTACCAGCGGGCCGGAGTACGGCTACTTTGGTTTCGCCACGCATGGGCTGGGGCAGGCGATGCGCCTGGGCGATGCCGTCTTTGCCGCCGCCCGCCACACGCGCCCCGCCGCGCGCACCATCCTCACTGTCGTCAACGACGCCGACCCAGCGGTGAATAACAATCTGGCGATCGATCTGGTCAAACACTGGCAACAGGGCGGCGCGGATGCGCGGCTCTATCGCTTCGCCGCCGAGAAGCAACTCATGCACGACATCATCGACCCCAACCAGCCAGGGGGCGAGGCGCGCACCGCCGAGGTCTACCCGATCTTAGAGGAATTGATCATCCAGGCCGCTCAGCCAACAGAGGGGCATTAGGGCGACCGGTGCGGGCAGGCGGGTTCACGCGACCGCCATCCTTCCGTGTTACTCGCTACCTTGCCCGCGCGTGGCATAGACCCGTGCGCGGCGACGACGCTCGTCCTCGGGGAAGAACTGACGGGCGGACCATTCCAGCAGTCCCGCTAAGATGCCCATGATGATGCCGCCCAAGAAGGCCCACCAAAAGCCGTCGATGGCCAGATCTTTGTCAATCGCCGCCACCAGCAACAACATCAGCGCGTTGATGACGAACTGAAACAGCCCCAGCGTCAGCAGCGTCAGCGGGCACGACAGCAAACTCACCACCGGGCGAATCAGCCCATTGACGATGCCAATGATAATCCCCAAGATCAGATAGGTCGTCACCTGATTGTGTGCGAGATGGAAGCCGGGCAAGAGGGCAGCGGTGATGGCAATGGCGACGCCATTCACCACAACACGCAAGATCAGATATAACAGTTCGCGCATATTACCTTCCTCACCAGTAGCGGCGTTGTGAGATGCTCAGGCTTTTGCCTGCTTTCATGGTAACACATCAAATGCGGCTGAGCAGTGGGGAAGGGGAGAAAACACACGGAGGTGTGAGGGAGGCCACAATGGCAAGAGGAGGCTAAAGGAGGAGGCAAATAAAAAAGAAAAAGGTAGGCCCTCTGGGGTCAGAGCCAGAGGGTGAAGGAGCATCCCTGCCCCCCGTGCCTACACCATTATCTACACGGCGTCATGTCGGAACGGTTGAACCATACCGTAATGGTCGTTGAAACATCATGCTTTGAACTGGCGCTCAGGCGGGGGTACCATGGTCGGCTGGGGCCGCCGCCCCCAGCCGCGCGTCGACCTCGTGGAGGATGGTGGCAAGCTCCGCCACGCCCACCAGCAGCAACGCCACCGCGCCCGGCAGGAAGAGGAGCGTGCCGCTGCACACAAAGAGCAAACATCCCGCCGTCTCGACGATGCTGGCACCCCAGGTGAGGCGTCGCCACAGGTCCAGCCGCCTAAAATCACATGCCGCGCTCAGCCGTTGGCTGCGCCAGACGCTCACCATGGCGACGCACGCCGCCAGCGTCAGCCCCACCGCAAGCACCAGCGCATAGGTCCCCTGCACCGAGGGCACGAGCGGCATATCCGTCAGCAACGCCGACGACGCGAAAATGGCGTCGGTACTCAGGTTGCCCAGTCGTTCCATCACCAAATCGAAGAGGGCAAAGGCGCTCAGCGTCGCCGCGACACCCGCCGCCGCCAGTTGAATCTTTCGTAGCATGGCTTCATCTCGTCGTTTCAGAAGTCCGACTTCTCAGGGAGATTAGAGCGCGCAAAGGATTGCCGTTCAGCAAAGGGCCGAACGTGGCGCGAGAAAGATGAAAAAGATGCGAGCGGCGGAAAAAGGAGAGACGCCGCTCGCCACATGGTGCTAGCTAGCTGGCGCTCTCGCGGAACTTCTGCGATTGCGCGGCATGACGGAGCTTAGCGAGGGCGACCATCTCGAGCTGGCGCACGCGCTCACGCGAGATGCCCAACTCTTTGCCGACCTCGAGCAGGGTGCGGCTGCGACCGTCGCCGATGCCGTAGCGCAGACGTACCACGTCGCGCTCGCGTTGGGTCAGGTTCGACAGGGCGCGGTGCAGTTCCTCGCCCAGCAGATGCTGCGAGGCGATGTCTGCCGGGGCCAGCGTGCCGGGGTCCTCAAGCGTATCTGACAGCGAGAGGCGGTTATCGACATCTGACGGGGCGTCGAGCGAGACAGGCTGCTCGGTGACGTGCAGCAGGTCGTCGACTTCTTCGACGGGCATGTTGGCGGCCTCGGCGATCTGCGCGGGCAGGGGCTCTTGGCCGCTTTCCTGGCTGATCTGCGCGGCGACCCGGCGCACCTTGCGCAGCCGCGTCGCCACGTGCTCGGGCAAATGGATGAGGCGCGACTGCTCGCCCGCCGCACGGCTGATGGCTTGGCGAATCCACCACGTCGCATAGGTGCCGAAGTGGCAGCCACGCTTCCAGTCGAATTTCTCGGCGGCGCGCATCAGGCCCAAGTTGCCTTCTTGGATGAGGTCGATCAGGGGCACACCGCTGTTGGTGTAGCGCCGCGCGATGGCGATGACCAGGCGCAAATTCGCCTCGACCAGGCGGCGGCGGGCGCGGATGTCGCCCCCGGCGGACCGCTTCGCCAGCTTCAGTTCCTCGGCGTGCGACAGCAGCGACAGCCCACGGATGTCGTGCAGGTAGCTCTGGAAGGCGTCTTCGCTGCCCTCCGCGCCACCATACGAGCCAGCGCCACTGCCAAAGAGCGCGTCGGCCTCGGCGGGCGTCAACTCTTCGAGTTCATTACTGACATCGATGGTTTCTTGCTCGTTATACGCTTCCTCACCGACCTCCGCCGTGGCGACCGTGGCCTCGGCTGCGGGCTGCTGGAGCTTCTCACCAGCGGCGGTGTTGGCGATGAGGAAAGGGATTGTGGCATCCGTTGCTTCATCCGGGCGCACCAGCAGGGTGGTGACGCCATCGTGATTCGCCATCGTGGTTCTCCTTTTCCTGGTCCTCAATGTGGGGCCAGAACCACCGTGTGCCTGGCACACGCTTGACAGATGCGCCCTTATCATCATCGGCGGCGAAAGCATTTCTCCGCATGATCAGGGTTTCTATCCATTAGTATACCAAATGAAGTATTGGGATGCTATCGGGTATCCACCTGAATTTTCTTTCAGGTCCTTCGCGTGCCCGATGAACAACTGCGCATATGGTGTACCAGATATGAGACGCCCTTCCCCCACGAATCGGGTCACATCTCAGCCATAACACCGCGCAGCGCCATGCTGCCTATTTATTCATACGTAGGGGGGCAACAAAAAGACTTGCTCTACTGTAAAGAATGCGCAAACCGTGATTCATCCCACATTGACCGCCGCGATCTCAGCAGACGTGGCCAGCGTTGCATCGGGGACGAGGCGTTGTGCCCCGGCATCCGCCGCAAGGATCACGCCAAAGCGGACAATGAAGCGTCCCGTGACCTGCGTACCATCGACCACCGCCTTTATCGTCAGCGTGCAGCCCTCCACGCCCCATGCCGCTGCCCTGGCCGACCCAGGCGGTCCATCGAACGACGATGTTATCGTCGCCGGAGCGAGCACGCGGTTGATGAACGCGCGCCCAGCCTCGCAGTACCGTTCAGCGATCTGGCCGTCCAGACCAGCCTGATTGATGCGGAGCGGAAAATTCGCCACCTCCCATACACCGTCCAGCCGATAAAGGTCCAAGGTCAGCAGGATCGCCTGGTTGTACACCGGAGGATACTCGATGCTCGCTGTATGAGCGGCGTATTGCCACGTTACCTTCACAGGCACTGCTACCTGCCAAAATGGTAACGGTATTCCGCTGAGTGCGAAGTCACCGAAGGGCGCTAGGCAGGGCAGGGCCACGCAGTCGGGTGGCTGCGCATCGATGGCGATGAGTGCCATATGCATGATGCCGGGCTGGGTAGCGCTCGCCACGGCGGGCAATCCCGTCTGGCTGAGCTGCCCGTTGCCATAGTGCATGCCTGGCACGATGGCGGTCTGGAGCCTCGCAGGCACGGCAGCGATCTGCTGGGCAAGTAGTGCTTTGATCTCGGTTTGCTGCGCGGTGGGCAACGTCGCCAACGGGTGCGTTACCCGCACGACAAAGACGAAGCCTCGTTGTCCATCCGGCTCCGTCACCAGTACCTTTTGCGTCATGGGGCACGGCCCCTGCGCGGGCGGTGGCCACGCGATGTCGCAGGTGAGCGGCGCGAAGGGCGCGGCATCGATCCGCAGATGGTTAGCCCCCGCCCGCAACTTTAACTGCATCCATGGTGTGAGTATTTGCGTCTGATCGTTCAGGGTCACATACGCCGATGAGATATCACTATCCAAAATGACGGCATTGGGTACGAGGGTGGGGACAGTCACACCATGCTTACCGCTGCTCTGCGGCCAATGCAGCCACGCGGGCTGGACGATGATGGCGAGCGCCACCACCACCGCCAACATGGTCGCGCCCCAGCCCACGAAGCGCCAGCGCCATGCGATACGCCGCCCCGCCTCGGGCACGAAATCCGCCTGGGCACCCGTGTCGATATCCGACATGACCCCGTCGGTAGAGCCGAAATCATCGGTGGTTTGCATATATGATTTCCTTTCATACATCATTTATTGCGTTTTGCTAAAGATAGCACAGATGCACACTCGCTTGTTAAATTGGCGCGGATGGACCTTTAGGCCGGAGGCTCTAGGCAATCGCTGTGCCCTATGCTACACTCGGGGAGGGGGACGCTGGGCGCGCCCCACAACAGCACAGCACACGCGCGGTGGAGGGCGAGCATGCGACAGACGCAGACACCCATGGGCAGCGGCACGCAATGGGGCGGTCGGTCAGCCTGGGGCAAGATCACCCGGCGACATTTCATCGTGGTCGGCGTCTTGGCAGCCCTCATCGGCGTCGTCGCGGCCATCCAGGGCACGGCGAATGTCACGAGCGCCTTTGGCCAGAACGGGTCGGATCAGCTCGCCTTCTTCTTTCCGGCGGCGCAGCGCATCTTGGATGGGCACCCCTTCACCATCTATGCCGTGCGCGCCTTTGGCGACTTCCCGAATTACAATCCGCCGCTCGCCACCGTCCTGATGACGCCGCTGCTGGCGATTGGGCAGATCGTGCTGCCGAGCGCGGGGAACTGCGTCGGCGCGCAACCGGCCTATAATAGCGAAAGCTGCCGCGCATTGCTGGGCCTCGTCGGGCTAGGCTTCGTGCCCTTCGTGCTGCTGTTGGGCGCGGCGGCCCTGGCGGTGCTGCGCCGTCTGCACCCGACCATGAGTCAGGGGCAGGCGCTGGTCGCCTATGGCTTGCTCGTCCTCTCGCCACTGACCTGGCAAAATTTCACCAACTGGTGGCACTTCGAGCAGCCGTTGATGCTCTTCCTCTTTGTCTTTGGCGTGGCGCAGTTGCAGCGCAACCAGGTGGGGTTGGCGGGCGTCTTCCTGGGCCTGGCGCTGCTGACGCGCACCACCGCCGCCGTCCCGCTGATCGCGCTGCTGGTGGTGCTGGCGGCGGAGCGCGCGTGGCCGGTGCTGGTCAAACTGGGGGCGACCATCGCGGTCGTCGTCGCGGTGGGCTTCGGCCCCTTCTTCCTCTTCGACTTCCGCGACACGTCGTACTCGCTGCTACAATGGCGTGGCTCGGCCCCCATCGGCAACTCGATCTGGTCGCTCTTCATCAATACGCCGTTGGATGGCCCAGCGCGCCACCTGGACCTGCCCGTGGCGATCCTGGTGGCGGCGGGGGTGGCGTATCTGGCGGTGCGGCGCTTCGGCGTCTCGGGGCGCGGGCGCGACCTATGGGCGGTGCTGGCCATCGCCGCGCTGCTGGTGCCGATGCTCAGCAAGACCAACTGGCCCTACTACTATGCTGAACCCCTCGTCTTCATCGTGATCTGGGAATTCGCCACGCTGCATGACGCGCCGTTGGGGCTGTGGCGCTGGCCCATCCTCTCGGTGGCGTACCTCAGCGCGACGGCGACGCTGAGCCAGTTCATGGGGTCGCCGAGCGCGACGGGCGGCGGATTGGTGCTGCGGCTGATGGGGCTGTTGCAGTTCGCCGTCATGGCCGCCTTCGCCTACGCCATCTGGAAACGACA
>JBBQSR010000205.1:0-6937 GCA_038234855.1 Ktedonobacterales bacterium
ACTGAAGCCGAGATTCAGGCAGCACTGGATTTCGCCTCAGAAACCGTCAAAGCACGCGAACTGATGTATGTTGTCCATCCATAACTTTCTGACTGATGAAAACCTCTCACCGAAACTCGCGAAGCAATGAAGCGCATCAGATATTACACCTATTGCGTTTATTACATGTAGCGGATATGCTGTAATAGAGAGGAGGCGAGGAGCTATGTCATCATCGGAACACGACATCATCACTGCTACATCCAGTGAACAATCCGCCTTGCAAGCACTCGATGCCGAATTTCAAAACGGCATCTCCACGCTCATTGCAGATGGTGGTAAAAAGTTTGCCCTACCAGAATCTTTAGTATCAGCATTTCGCCAGGTAGTTCACCTCCTTGCGCAAGGAGAAGCGGTTCAGGTCATTGCCGCCAATGCGCTCTTGACGACGCAAGAAGCCGCCTCACTGCTCAGCGTTTCGCGCCCGTTTCTCATGAAGCTGCTGGACGATGGGACACTCCCCTTTGTTATGGTCGGCAGCCATCACCGGATTGCCACTGCCGACCTATTGCGCTACAAGGCGGAACGTGCTGTGCAGCGAAGGGCCGGCTTACAAGATATAGTGCGGATCAGCGAGGAGATGGGCCTCTATGAGCGCGAACGCCCCTACTCGCCCGATGAAGGACGAGCCGAATAAGCAGCGAGGGAACGACATATGACGTTACCCATTGTTGTACTCGATACCTGTGTTCTCTATCCAGGATCTTTACGCGATACCTTATTAACCGCCGTAGAAAATGAGCTATTTGTGCCGCGTTGGACCGAGATGATTTTGGAAGAATTTACAAGGAATCTCATTCAGAATGGAGAAGGCACTGCTTCTCAAGTGCAACGTCTTCTAGCCGCTATGCAGATGGCATTTCCCGATGCGCTGATTCTCGAAGACTATCGTGCTTTGATTGATTCCATGACCAATCACCCCAAAGATCGCCACGTCCTCGCTGCTACGGTTGCATCGGATGCGACGGGTATCGTCACATTTAATATCCGCGACTTTCCCCCATCTTCCCTAGCACCTTGGGAAATTACCATACAAACACCGAATGAGTTTCTTTTGTCGTTACTCGAAAGAGATGCCGAAAAAGTAAAGATGAGCTTGGTCAAGCAAGCCAAGGCATTGAATCATCCCCCGAAAACATTGGATGAAGTACTTGACACCCTGGCGTTGCATGCGCCAACATTTGTGGATCGTATCCGTTCACCAAACGTGTCACAGTGACAGCGTGAGGCGGAAAGCGTTTTCGTTTCTACCACCATCACAAATATTTGTGCGCTCCCCCCGTTGCATTATGGTCGAGTTTGCTGCTATAATGACCCTCAACCATCGCACCTCGCGTGGCGATGGCCGCGCATGCATGCCATTGGCACCGTTGCCCACTTCATCTGTGATCGATCCCTTGCAACGAAAGGAAGGGACCCCGATGAACAACGTCAGTGATGATGTCTTTTTCCTCGGCCTTGGCGCGCTCATTTGCGCCCTGCTCTTCACCCAGGCACAACGGCTGTATTACAGCGTCACCTCACGCGCCGGGGCACTGCGCCTGGGCCAGCGCATCGCGCTCTGGCTGGCCGCGTATCGCGCGCAGCGGGCCGTCGACCGCGCCCTGCGAGGGTCCCCCGCCCTCAACCAAGCTGCCGCTGATATTCAGGCAGCACCACATGTCCCACGAGCCAGCCGGTGAAGGCCAACGCGCCCCAATAGTTCAGGTGGTTCGTGTCGGCGAAGTCGTTCACGTCGTCATCGAAGCCCAAAGAAGCATCATACAAGGGCACTCCATGTGCGTCCGCGAACCCATGCAGCGCGTCGAGGTACGTCAGATAGTCGGCCATCTGGGGAAAGAACGCCAGATGTTGCGGCAAGATCGGCGTGTTGAGCAAGATCATGCCCATCCGGTTGGCGCGCGTCAGGTCGACGATGCGGCCCAGATAGGCGAGCGCGTCGGGCGCGACGGCATAGTGCGCCAGCCAATCGGTGTACTGCCAGCGCGAATTTTCCAGTGAGCGTGGCGTCGCCTCGGGTAGCGGATACCAGCCCTCGGCGGCGTCGATGGGGTAGGTGCGCGCGGGCGTCTCGGGCGAGGCGATGGCGGTGGCGTAGTGCGGCACGATGTCGGGGCAGGGGCCAAAGTCGGGCCGCAGTTGGCACAGCGCGATCTGGAAGCCCCGTCGGTCGGCGTAGGGCCGCACCAGCCGCGCGGCGGCGAAGGCCAGATACCAGGATGTCCCCTCCCATGGCGGCCCCGTGCCATCCGCGATGTGCGTCTGCGCCAGATCGGGTAGGTCGCTCAGTCGCGCCAGATATTGCACGTTGTCGCGCACGGGCACGTTCGTCTCCGTCACCGCCGCGTTGAAGGCGAAATCCGCTGTGGCGTAGATCAAGAAACGCGGATGCACACCGTCATCCAGGAGCTTTCGCAGCAGATAGTAATCTTCGAGCGGCACACTGGTGGTGACGGCCAGGTCGCAGGTGATGACGCGGTGCCCCAGCCGCGTCGCCAGCTGGGCATCCAGCACGGGCGGCGCGATGCCTGCCTGTGCCCGTGAACTGCCCAGGATGACGACATCGGGCGCGTTGCCCTGGCGCTCGCACGCGGCCAATTGCCGCAGCGCCCCCCACGCGTCGCCCTCCACGCTGACGGTGCCACCGCCGCGATCCAGCGCCGCATTCGTGAGCGAGAGCAACGCTAACGTCACCAGTGCGATGCGCCAGGGACGCGGGACGAGGTTGAGCATGGAGCGCACGGAAGACTTCACGGAGGGCACGGAAACTGACCGTTGATTCGCATGCGGAGGCAACGGTGGACGGAGGGGCTTCGTGATGGTGGTCATATTCGCCCCCTAAAACTGGAAATAGATGAAGCGTTGCGCGGCCCCCTGCGGCCAGATGCACACCAGCACGAGCAAGGCAATGATGGCGATGGGGCGGGCAGCCAGCGCGAGGTGGGGATTGGTCGCCGCGCTCAAGGGTGCTGCTGGTGCCATGTCCGACTGCACGGATCGTGGCGTGAACGCCTCCCTCAGCCAGCCCCACACGACCAGCGCGGCGCACGCGGCCAGCACCAGCGCGGGCAGCCCCAACGCGCTTGGCTGCACCAACGCGACGCCCGCCGCGCCAGCGCGCCAGGGCGTGCCAGCCGCCAGCAGCACGTTCCCCAGCGCCTCGGGCGTCGCCGCGCGAAACAGCACCCAACCGACGCACACCAGATGAAACGTCGCGATCTGCCCGAAGAGGACCTGCCAGCGATGCTGCTGTCCGGCGCGTGCCACATCGGGGGCTTTGCGCGCTTCCCAGAGCCGTTGCCCCACCAGCAAGAGGCCCTGGTAGCCGCCCCACAGCATGAAGTGCCACGCCGCGCCATGCCATAGCCCACCGAGCGCCATGGTGATGAGCAGATTCATGCAGACGCGCGGCAGGGGGCGACGCGAGCCGCCCAGTGGGATGTACAGATAGTCGCGTAGCCACCGCGAGAGCGAGATGTGCCAGCGATCCCAAAATTCGCTGGGGCTGCGCGCGGCATACGGTGCGGCGAAGTTTTCGGGGACGCTATAGCCCAGCAGCAGGGCGCAGCCCCGCCCGATGTCGGTGTACCCCGAAAAGTCGGCGTAGATCTGCGCCGCGAAGGCATAGATGGCGCACCATGCCGTCACGAAACTGAGCCGCTCAGGGTGCGCGAACGCGACCGCCACCAGCGGGGACAGCGTATCCGCGATGATGATCTTTTTCGCCATGCCGCGCACGATCAGGCTCAGCCCCTCATCGGCGCGCACGTCACGCAACCGCGTCGGCTGACGTAGCTGCTTCACCCAATCGGGGAAGCGTTTGATCGGCCCCGCGATCTGCGTAGGGAAGAACGCCGCAAAGAGCGCGAAGTCGATGGGGTGGCGGATCGGTGGCTGCCCGCGATAGACCTCGACGACGTAATGGATGAACTCGAAGGTGAAAAACGAGATCCCCAGCGGCAAAAAGATCGCCACGACCGGCTCGGGCGTGTGGTCCACGTGGCGTACCAGTGGCCAGATGCTGTCGAGCGCGAACGCGGCGTATTTGAAAAATGCCAGCGTCGCCAGATTCGCCCCGATGGCGGTGATGAGGATCGCCCGACGCCAAGCCACGGTCGTGCCCAGCAGCAAGCCAAAGCCATAATTCGCCAGCGTCATGGCCCCGATGAGGTAGGCGTATTGCGGGATGGCTTGCATGTAGAAAACGTAGCTGGCGACGAGCAGCCAGGGCCGACGCAACGGCGGCGGCAACAGCCAATGGCCCACGAAGACCGCCGCGAAGAAGAGCGCGTAGGGCAGCGTCGTGAAGAGCATTATACCCCCCCGTCCTTGGGCGGCACGAGATAGACATCCGTGCCATCCGCCGAGCGTACCAGCACGAGGCGATGGTTCAGGAACGCCTCGAAGGGCGGGATGAGCGGCGTCAACAGGTTGTCGGGGTCGCGCTGCTGCGACCATTGGCTGACGTTGCGATCATAGATGACGTAGGCATAGCCGTGGTCGCGCAGCCAGGCGAGCTTGGCATCTTCGCTCGGCGCGGTCTGGTGCAGATAGGGGATGAGGTCGCGGTTCATATCTGGCGTCAGATAGGGGTCGTCGAAGAAGTAGCTGGCCCCGATGTTGACGCCCAGGATGCGCGTGGTATGCGGCACCTGCTGATTGAAGAAATCGACCGTGCCCCAATAGCCCGGCCACAGTTGCGTCGCCCGCATATACGCCCCATAGGATTGCTGGCCGGTGTAGACCAGCGAGGGATCGTTGGATGCGCGCCCCTGCACGACGTACATGATGCCCGGCAGCAGGGCCAGCGTCGCGACGACCGCCAGCACCTGGTCGCGCCCGCGCGCCGTCAGCCGCACCGTTGCCCAGCGCGCCACCCGGTCTATGACCACCGCCGCCAGCAGCGCCAGCAACCCAAAGGTCGGCAGCACATAGCGCGGCACCAATTGGTTGACGAAGCCCCACAGCAACAGACTCGCCAGCGCCAGCCAGCCGATCAGCAAGATGTTGGCACGCATCCGGCGGGCGGCGGCGGTGCGCGCGGGCAGCACCAGCGCGACGGGGGCCAGGGCCGCCAGCGCCACGGCGGGCAGCGGCGGCAAGGGGGTGTAGTCATAACGCCCCCAGTGGACAAACCAGTCGAAGACCGGCACCAGCTTTCCCAGGATGGAATGGTGGAACGAGCCAAAATTGTCGAACTGCGACTTGTAAAAGTCCATCCGCTGCGGCGTCCATTCCGCGCCGCCCCAGATGAGCGGATAGACCGGATTGCCCACCTGCGCCCACTCGCGGAAGGCCCACAGGCCAAAGGCATCCGCCGCGCAGAGGGCGAGGATGGCGAGGTTCAGCGCGGCCAGCCGCGCCCAGGGGGCGAGCGCGCGCGTGTCGGTGGGCCGCGACCACAGCACCAGCGGAATGAGCAGCGGCCCGACCAGATAGACGATCTGATATTTCACGCCCAAGCCGATGCCGATCAGCAGCCCCGCCAGCACCATCCACGCGGGATGCGGCGCGGCGCGATATTCGAGCAGGGTGAGAATGACGAGCAGCCCCATGAAGGCGAACTGTTGGTCGATGAGGCCGCTGCTGGTGTAAAAGAGCACCACCGGCATCGCCAAGAAGAGCGCCATCCCCAGCCAGGCGGCGCGGCGCGTGAAGAGCCGCCGCCCCAGGGCATATACCGCCAGGCAGGTCGCGCCGACGAAGAAGCCTTGCAGCATCTCCGCGCCGATCTCCGCGCGAAAGTTCAGCGCCAGCAGGTTCAGCATCTCGTTGTTGTAGGGCAGGTTGGCCTGGGGCAGCCCCGGCGAACCAAAGAGGGTGTGCAGCGCCAAGAACCGCTCGGGTAGCGCGAAATGGTACATGAAGACATCGAAGCCCCAATACGGCACCAACAGATGCTCGCCGATCAGCGCCGCCATCGCTAGCGTCAGCGTAAAGATGGCGCTCTCGCAGACATTGCGTGGGGCGAGCGCCGCCAGCGCGAAACCTGGCCGCGTGGGGATGAGGGCCCCCAGCACCCGTCGCAGGTCCGCGCGGAAAATGCCAAGCGGCGCGACCACCACCACCAGCAGGATCGGGAAATAATAGCCATGCAGCAGCCCGACGACCGCCGCCACCAGCGACAGCGCGCCCGTCCCCAACCCATAGGCTAGCAAGCCCGATTCCAGCCGCGAACGGTCGCCGCGCGGAAAGAGCCGCAGGATGCGCACCCCTACCGTCGCGGCGGCCAGCGCGATCCCCACCGCCACCGCTGCCTCGAAGACGCTATCTAGCAGGAAGAGTTTGGTCGGTTTGTCGGGCTGTGCCAGGAAGTAGGCATAGTGAAAGACGGTCGCCGCCACTAAGATCGCCCCAGCGCCGCCCACGCCGCCCCATCGCAGCCAGCGCGAATGCAGGAACGTCGTGAATCCCCGCTGCCAGCGATTCCCCGCGACAGGCACGGCGGCGGGCGCGGGCGACGGCGGGCGCACCGCGCGGCGCTGAGCCGTTTCGTTGGAAAGCTCAGGCTCGGGGGAAAGGACCGCCTTGCTCATAATTGCTTCCTTGCGTGATGTGTCGGTGCTGCACGGGGCCGTCCCGCTCAGTTCACGTGCCCCTTGCGGATGCGCAGCAAGCTGAGGAAGAACGCGCCAAAGATGGTCTGCATCCCCACGGCGATGAGGGTGGTGGCGTAGATGGCGGGGCGCACCTCGTTCAGCGGCCCCATGTGGACGGCCAGCCACCGCGCGAAGACGAAGCCATCCATCGCCACGCCCAGCGCGGTGAGGCCGCCGCCCAGCAGCAGCCCGCGCTCCAGCGTGAAGCCGCGATCCAGCGCCCGCAACAGGCGGTCACGTTCGCCATCTAGGTGCTCGGTCAGCGAATAGAAGCGCGCGCACAGGCCCAGCATCACCAC
>JBBQSR010000206.1:0-6920 GCA_038234855.1 Ktedonobacterales bacterium
GGGCGTCTCCCCAGGCCCTTTGGTGATGCCCACCGCTTTCATCATGATGACACCTCACGAGATTGGACGCAAAAAGCGCGAAATTCCACGAAAGACGCGAATAGGGGAGACGAGAACACGGAATGGCGCGAAATGAGCGCGGGAAGACACAGAATGGTAGAGCGTGGCCGATACATGGTTTCTCTCTTTTCGCATCTTTCGTGGAATTTCGCGCTTTTTGCGTCCAGTCCCTTACCCCGCCGTTTCGACGGAGAGCTTCCAGGCGAGGTTGCGCCCGATGATGCTGAGCATGCGTTCATGGGCGGGCAGCAGGTGGCGGAGTTGCTCTAGCACAGCCAGGGCGGCATGCTGCAACAGGCCGTTGCGCTCGCCGATGAGCTGTGGCAGATAGCCCATGTGCAGGTACGGTTCCTCGCCGCCGGGTGCGCCGCCATCCGCGAAGATGTGGAAGGCGCGGATCTGCGCATCATCCAGCGGGGTGACGAGGGCACCCAGGGCCAGGGCCAGCGCGGGCACGCCGTGGCTGACGCGCGTGGCATCGCCGCTGGTGACGCCGAGCGCCAGGATCTTCACCAGTGTCGCGCGCTCGGTCAGGTAATCGGGCGAAAAGACGGCGCGTTGCTCGTCGCTGGTCGACAGACGCGGCCCCAGCGCGCCAAACGCGGGATTCATCAGCACGGTGTCATAGATGACCCCGATCAAGCGCTCCCCCGTGGCGGGCGCACCCTCGCGCGGCGCGGGCAGGTCTACCCCGACGAACTGGCCAAAGGGATATTCCCCCGCGTTGGGTGGGTCGGCGATCTCGTGCGGCCCATAGACCTGGCACCAATAGTCGATGTGTGAGGCCGAGTTGACGATGGTGCCGATGGGGCGCATTGCGGATGGTGCGGTCATGGCGCGGTGGCTCCTCTCGCGTGAATCTTGCCTCAAGTATACAAGCTAAGCGAGAAAACCACGCGACGCCATAGGAGATCTGGCCAACTCGTCTGTGACGCATGCGATAGCCCCCGCGCCCCGCATTGGGTACAATGAGCAGGTTGAGGGAACACGCCGATAGAGAAAAACGAGAACACGACCGAAAAGGGAGAGCAGGACGATGAATCAGCCACAACAACCGCCGCAGGGCTATCCCCAACAGCAGCCAGGCTATCCACAGCAACCGTTGGGCGGCTATGCCCCCGTGGCGATCGCGCCGATGGATCATAGTTTGGTGACGACCGCCTTCACCCTGCCGAACTATACCATCACCAATACCTATGGCCTGGTGCGGGGCATCGTCGTGCGGTCGCGCAATGCCTTCGCGCAGATCGGCGCGGGCTTCCAGCAGATGTTTGGCGGCAACATCTCGATCTACACCGAGTTGTGCGAACAGACGCGCCGCGATTCCTATGAATTGATGCTCCAGCATGCCGCCGCGCTCGGGGCAAATGCGATCATCGGCATGCACTATGACGCCAACGAGATCACCGCTGGCGTCACCGAGGTGCTGTGCTACGGCACGGCGGTCCGCGTCGAGCGCGCGTGAGCCACCGATGAAAAAAACCGCACAACAGTTTTGTTGTGCGGTAGCGATAGCTTGCGAAGAAAATGCTTACGGTCCAGTCACTGGCGTTGCAGGCAGCGCGGCATTGATGGAGCCGAAGATCTGCGCGATCTTCCCACTCATGACACCGAGCACAACAATGGCTCCAACGGCAATGAAGCCAACGATCAATGCGTACTCGACCAAACCCTGGCCGGTGTGGGCGCGCTGGCGCGACGATGCGAGACGGTCGGCCACGAGGCCGGTGAAGCTGAGAAGATAGGCATGTACCAAAAGCATGGGGTTGTGAGTTCCCTCCCTGTGTGATGCGACACCTCATGTGTCGGTGACGTGGGTACTCTTTCGCACAAGACATGCCGAGATCCCGCAAATGGTTGGGCTATTCTTTTCCATCTCATCTGGGCGGGGCATCCACTGTGCGCATAGCAGGGCGCCAGCCACAGTAAGCGCCAGCGGGTCGACACGTGTCAGCATTGATGAAGCCTGCCGTCGTGTGGGCGTGGTCAGCATCGCGTATGGCACACGACGGCGGGGAGACACCGTGCGTGGCAGGCAGTGCCGAGGGCTAGGGTGCGTTGGCAAGTCAGCCCAAGCACGAGTCAGGCAATGATCCCTCAAGCGCGCTCACTCTCGGCCAGCTTGTCATGGTAAAGAGGTTCCTTATTGCTTGCGTTCTTTCGTCGCGGCCAGCTTCGCCTTGGGCGGGGTGGTGCGCGTGGCGGCATTCGCTGGCTTGGTGTCAGGTTTGGCCGTGGTGGTCGCATGGGGATGTCGCGCGTGGCGGGCGACTTCGGTGACGCGCTGCGCCTGGGTGCGCAGGGCTGCGGCCTCCGCGCGGCGGTGGTTCCAGAGGTACGCGGCCACCAGCACGACGACCAGGCCGATCAAGATGTACGGGCTGGCCGCGCCCCACTTGCGCAGCGCCGCGTCATACGATTTCCCCAGCACCGCGCCCAGGACCGTCCAGATGGTGATCCACAGCAGCGAGCCAGCGGTGGTCGCCCCCGCGAAGATGGGGAAGGGCATCCGCAGCGCCCCCGCCGGATAGCTGATGAAGCTGCGCACCACGGGTATCAAGCGACCGAGAAAGACGCCCCAGCCGCCCTGACGGCGCACGCGATCCTCCGTGGCGATGACCGCCGCCTTGGTCGGGCGGATGTACCACAGCCAACGCCCCGCGCCCGTGCTCGGCTGCGTCTCGGGCCGCGCGATGCGCTCGAAGTCGATGAAGTGCCCGATCCAAAAGGCCAAGCACGATGCCGCGACCTTGCCCACCAGCGCGACGACGATCACCAGCGCCAACGAGACGTGCCCCGTCGTGCTCAGATAGCCCGCCAGCAGCAGCAGCGGCTCATCCGAGATGGGGAAGCCGGTGCTCTCGATGAAGAGCCACGCGAAGACGAAAAGGTACAGGCCCGTTGGCGGCAACTGCTTGCCCCACTGAAAGAATTGGTCAAAGATATTGCTGGCGGCGAGCACATGCGGCAGGGCTGACGCGACGAAAGGATGCATCGATAGCCTCACTTTGGGGGTGATGTTCAGCGGTGGCGATGGCCAGATAGGGTAGGCGAGATGTTTTGGGTTCTCTTTGCATTGTAGCGGATCGCGTGGCGCATCGGCATCGGCTGACTGATCGCGCCCGCCTTTCTGGTGTATTATGCCACAATGCCCGCTGACGGTTTGTTGAGCAGATGATTTGTGGCGCGGATCGCATTGCGGATTCGGATCGCTGCATGCTACAGTGAAGGGAACGACGGCACAAGCGACGTGTAAAGGGAGACGACGGCAGATGCAGCGATGCGGACAGTGCGGGTTTGAATTGACGGACGCGGCCATCAAGATGGGCTATTGCCCGAACTGCGGCTCGCTGCTGCGGGTAGAGGGCGCGCCGCCGCCCGAGGCACGCGTGATCGAGACACCCTATGCGGCGAACCCCGCCGCGCCCCCTGTCTTGGTGCTCAGACCGCCTGCCCACTCCCTTGAGGATCAGCCCGTGCCACCGCCGATGCTGCCTGTCGCTTCCCCTGCCGTCGCCCCGCCCAGCCAGGGCGTCCCCGAGGCAGTCGTCGCGCGGGGGGCCGCGCCGCCACCGACGGCCCAGCCAGGCCCAGCGACGCCCGCCATGCCCACCACCGTCGTCGTGCAGCGGCGTGGCGGCGCAGGGGCGGGCATCGCCATCGCGCTGCTCATCATTGTGCTGGCGGCGGGGGGCGTGCTCTATGGCTTTGGCAGCAACGGTGTGGGGCCGTTGGCGCGCCTGCTGCGTGGGTCCACCACCACGACCAGTGCCGTTGCACCGACCGCCGTGCCCTCCGCGACGGCGACCGTGCTGCCTACGGCCACGACCGTGCCGCCCACGCCGACGCCATTGCCGACCGTGCCTCCCGCTCCCCAGGGTTTCAAGGCTTTTACCGCCGCTGATGGCAGCTATGGGCTGAACGTGCCAGCGAATTGGACGCAAAGCCCGGTCGCCGCCTCGGGCATCACCGGCACCGATTTCCGTTCCGCGCTGACCTCGCAAGATTTCGTGCAGATCGACCAGGGGGCGGTGACGTCCTTCGTCCCCGAGCGTATCGTTGACTATGTGCGCAACTTCGCCACCAGCTCAAATGGCACTGCCATCACCGTGACGCAAAACACCGGCGGCACCACCCTGGGCCGGAATACCTGGACGAGCGCGGTCGGCACTTACACCGTGAGCGGTGCCCAGCATAAGGTCGTCGGCTTGGCGATCACGCATGGGCAGTCGACCTATCTGGTCTTCTATGACGCCCTCGCCAGCGCCTTCGCGGACGACCCCGGCACCACCTATGACACGATGGTGAAATCTTTCACATTCCTCAGCTAAGCGGGTGTGACATACTCCGAAGTGGAGGTTGCTTCCAGCGGCGCGACGCATTGAGGTGGCGCGTGGGGCAGCGCCCCTAGCCGCATGCCGTGGGAGGGCCACCATGCCCCAGCGTACCCCTGACCGCAACGACCGCACGCAACGCTTCGGACCAGAGCCGGTGCCGACCACCGCGCCCATGCCCCCCTCGCCCTACGGGGCGAATCGTGCCTATCCGCCGCCCCCACCGCCGCCGCCGCTGTACACCGCGCCCCCGGCGGTGTCGCCCCCGCCATCGGCCTATGGCGGCATGCCTGGGGTGAATCGCCCACCCGCTGGTGCGCCACGCAATCGCGGGGGCAGCTTCATCGGGGGCATCGTGGCGGCCATCATCGTGGTCGTCTTGGCGGGGGTGGGCATCGCCGCGCTCAATGGCGGGCTGAGCCGACCGTCCTCCGTGGCGGGGCACACGGGGGTGACGCCCCCAGCCGGTGTCGCGACGACTGCGCCAGGGACGACCCCCGCGCCGACGGATTCCCCGACCTTCACCCCCACCGCCGCGCCGCCGACGGTGACGCCGTCGCCGAATCCCCATGCCGTACCGACACCAATATCGGGCTTCGCCACCTATCTGCCGCAGGGCGACGACTGGGGCCTGAATTACCGCGTCGGCAGCCAGATTCATGCGCAAACGAGCGCGCTGCCGGGGGCCGGACAAAACGTCACCGCCATCATTTTTGACCTCGGCCACAGCGCGACCTTCACCGTCTATGACCTCGCTCAGCCCATCCCCGCCGACCAAGCGCAAACGCTCTTTGACGCGGTCACGGCGGCGCTGCACGCGACCGACGTGCAGATCCTCGATCAAGGGGCGACCCAGTTGGGGGCGAACTCCTGGGCGGTGGTGCATCTGCGTGCCACCATCGCGGGCCAACGCTACGAGGGCTATTGCCTCTACGCGCCGCACGGCACCAGCGCGAACGCGGTGAGCATGGTCGCGCCCGTAGGCGATGGATTTACCAGCATCAACACCACGGACTTCACGCCGATGATTGACAGCTTCACTTACCTCGCCTAGAATGCAGTGAGCGATCAGGCACGAAACTGGCGGAATAGGCGGCGGAGGTGCCAAGCATGTCATATCGGCCATCATCGGGGGATACCCCCATCATCACAACGTACACGCCGCGTGGGCGTCCCCTCTTGGCGACCTTCGGGGCGCTGCTCGTCTTGGGCGGTGGGGTGCTGTGGGGGCTGGCCTCACAGGGCGTCATCACCCTGCCCAAGCTCACCGACGTCAGCGTCGCCATCGTCGGCACCACCACGCCCAGCATCGCGCCCCAGGGCACCGCGCCCGTCGCCTTCACCGCGTACCGCGATCCGCAGCATCATTTCGCCCTTTTCATCTCGTCTTCTTGGCACGCGCAAGCCGCGACGGTGACGCTCAGCGGGCAGCCGCTCCCCGCGACGGATTTCACCCCCACCGGGCTGAGTCTGCCGACGTGGCGCATCGCCTTCCCCAGTGCCGCCCTGCCCACGGATAGCCTCAGCGCCATCAGCGCCGTGTCGGGTGTCTTCACCGCCGATGGGGCGAAAAACGTGACGCCGACCAGCGGCCCCCAGACCATCCAGGTCGGCACCGACACCTGGACGCGGATAGACCTGACCTTGCAAACCGCGAAGGGTGTCAACGTCCACGCCGTCGCCTTGAGCCGCCCCACCGCGAAGGGCGCGGTGCTGATCGTGGCCGAGGAGCAAACGCTGACCTTCACCACCACCGATCGCGAAGACTTCACGCCGATGCTGGCGAGCCTCAAACTGCAAGGTTAGGGCGACCGTGGCGGACGCGCGGCACGATTGGAGAGAAGAAAGCAGAGCACGCGGGGAGGGGGGAGATCTGGCAGTGAAAACCGCCGGATCTCCCCCCTCCCCACGTCTTCCCCTCCCTCACTCGGGCTGCTGTTTCAGCCGCTGGCGATAGGCCTCGGGGTCGACGGGTCCCTCGCTGGTGACGGGGATGCGCGGCACCGTGGATTCCTCGGGCTTGTAGCCATAGCGCGCGATGAATGCGGCGCGTTCGCCCTTGGCGAAAACGTCGATGCGCTGTGAGATCTGCTTTTGGGTGAGCTTCGGGCGAATCTCGCAGCACAACTGGATGAAGTGCTGCAACTGCAACGCCAGATTCAGTTCCTCGACGGTACTGAAATCGCGGATGCCGGTATGGGTGGGGTCTTCCGCGAAGGGGCGGGGGGGTGAGCGCCCTGCCCATTCTTCTACCGCGTTGAAGGCGGCGCGATTGGCCTCATAGACCATCACGCGCAGGGTGTAACGTTGCAGCAGATCCTCGGTCGTGCCGTTGACGATGCTGACATGCGGCTCGGTGCGTTCGCGGGCGATCATCATGTCGTACGAAACTTGGTCATAGCATGGCGAATGGGGGTGCGCAGTAATGTTGGCCGATCTCGCCTCCCTTGCTGAATACCGCATCCTTGATTAGACCGCATGCCATAACGCTGGCTCCCAGAGGACATCTTAGCCCGTAGGCTTTTG
>JBBQSR010000207.1:0-6917 GCA_038234855.1 Ktedonobacterales bacterium
ACCAGCGCGGGATAGATGCCGCCGCCCGTCGCCGCGCCGCACAGCCCGGCGGCGTCGCCCAGCAGCAGCACGCGCCCCCCAGCGTCATCGCGGTAGACGCGGCGCAGCGCGTTGCCGACGGGGATGACGCCGCCCTTGCGCTGCACGATGCGCATCTGGCTCATATCGACGTATTTTCCGAAGATGGTTCGGGCGGCTTCGAGAGAGACATTGGGCTTGAAGGTGCCCGCGTGCCCGGCGACGCCCAGCGCGACGATGTCGCCATGCGGTGCCAGCCAAAGGCAATAGCCCGGCGCGAGCGCCTGGTCCATCACCAGCCGGAAGGTGTCGTCGGGGACGGTGACGCCCTCTACCAGCCACTCCGCGCCCGCCAGCACGGCGCTGTTGGTGTCTAGCCCCATCTTGCGCGCGACCTGCGACTGCGCGCCATCCGCACCCACCAGGAAGCGCGCCGCGACCGTCGTCGGCCCACTCCCCTTCGCGCTATAGGCGACCGACATCACGCCATCCGTCGTCATGGTGGCATCCATGAAGGTGCTGCCGCAGCGGACCTCGACGCCATGCTCTTGCGCGCCCTCGGCCATCCATTGCAGCGTCCCCGTCACATCCGCCATGAAGAAGCGATAGCTCGCCGACCCGACCGCTATCTCGGGCAGGCTCGGCACATGCAGGATCAAGCGGCGCACCGCGTTCATCAGGTAGCGTGAGGGCACGTCGATCAGCGAGAGCACATCGCTAAAGAGCACGCCCGTGGTGCGGACGACGCCGCCCACCACCGGATCGCGCTCCAGCACCAGGACGCGCATCCCCTGCACGGCGGCGGCGCTGGCAAAGCTGAGGCCCGCGAAGCTGGCCCCGACCACGACGACATCATACGGCTGTTGGCTTGCCATGGGGTGCGCCTCGGCTTTCTGTGCTGAATTCTTCGAACGGTGGAGGGTTGCAACCGCGCCGGAACGTCTGCGGGCGAGGGTGACTTGGTCGGGGATGACGAGGGAGTAGCCAGCGGGTAAACCCGCGCCTGGGATCACGAAGCACGCCTTCGCGGGCTGGGCCATCTCACCGCGACAGCGTTGCTCGAATGCGATCAGGGTACATCATCAGCGCCGGAGGGGGGTGTTTTTCGAGCCGGGGGGGTTCAGCCCCCGACGTCGCTTGCCACGCGCTGTACTGCTCACCTGGACCTAGCCCGCGCAGGCGTGCTTCGTGATCCCAGGCGCGGGTTTACCCGCTGGCTCCCCCCTCGCCACGCGCGACCGAACGCCCCCTACCCACCGATGCTGACGCGCAGTTCGCGCAGCCCCGCCGCCGCGCCCTGGGCGTGGCCATAGATGGACGAGCCAGCGACCAGCACGTTCGCGCCCGCCGCCACCGCCTGTGCCGCCGTGCCCGCGTGGATGCCACCGTCGACCTCGATATCGGTGCCTAGCCCCTGATTGGTCAGCAAGGCCCGCACGCGACTGACCTTGGGCAGACATTCAGCCATGAACTCTTGGCCGCCGAAGCCGGGGTGCACCGTCATCACCAGGAACAGGTCGGCCAGGGCGAGGAACGGTTCGAGCAAGGCGACATCCGTCTCGGGGCTGATCGCCAGCCCCGCCTTCGCGCCCTGCTGATGCAGATAGTCGATGAGGGGGCGGGGGTCATCGACGACCTCGCGGTGAAAAATGATGATGTTCGCCCCGGCGCGCAGGAAATCATCCGCATAGCGCGCGGGATCGGTGATCATCAGGTGCGCCTCGATGGGCAGCGTGGTCGAGCGACGGACGGCCTCGACCCCCAACGCGCCGATGCTGATGTTGGGGACGAAGTGACCATCCATCACATCCACCTGGATGCGGTTGGCCCCCGCGTCGGCAACCTCTTTGACTTGCTCGCCCAGCCGCGTGAAATCCGCCGAGAGGATGGAGGGAACGATGAGGGCCATACAGGGTCGCTCCTTAACACTGTGGGATGATGATGGCATCAAGGGGGCGTTCGCCGAACATGAAAATCAGAAACGCCACGAAAAACACGAACAGATGAAGAAAAGTTGGCTGCTCTTCTTTGCCATGTTTCGTGTCCTTCGTGGGGTTTCGTGGCCTTCGTGTGCGATTTCGGCCTATAAGTGCAGGTCGCCCGCTGCGGCCATGTCGAGCATCCAGATCAACTGGCCCTCGATGGGCATGACGCGCTGCGAGGGCAGGCGGTCGTCGAGATTGGTCGGCTGCTCTTCGAGGGCACGCGCCGCGATGCCCGCCTTAGCCGCACCGTTGATGAGGAAGACGACCATCGCGGCACCATTCACGGCGGCGAGGGTCAGCGAGACACGGTCGACATGCGGCTGGGGGTCGGTGCTGTGTTGCACGCCGACCACCAGTTGATCGAGCATATCCACCTGCGGATCGCCGGGGAAGAGTGAGCAGATGTGCCCATCGGGACCGAGGCCCAGCCACAGCAGATCGAAGCGGGGCAGCGCGCCCATCTCTAAGCCAAAGGCGCGCGTGACCTCCTCGACATACCGTTCGGCGGCGACATCAATGGGGAGTTCGCCGTGCATGCGGTGCACGTTCGTCTCGGGCAGGGGTACGTGCGCCAGCAGGGCACCCTTCACCGCGCCATAGTTGCTGAGTGGGTCGTCGGGCGACACGGCGCGTTCATCCGTGAACCAAATGTGCACCTGAGGCCAGGGCACCTTGGTCGCGTAGTCGGGGGTCGCCAAGAGGCGGTGCATGGCTTGCGGCGACGATCCGCCCGTCAAGACGACATCGGCCCGCCCACGCGAGGCCACCGCTTCCGTGGTGACGGTGACGAAAAGTTCCGCCGCCGCCTGGGCGAGCATCGTCTCGTCTGGACTGATGCGTACCGCGCCGCGATCGCTCATTTACCGCTTCCTCCGTGGTCCTGGCCGCTGACCATCGCCCGCGCCGCCAGCACGGCGTCCTCGTACACGTGGTCATAGTTAAAGACGGTCAATTGCTGGTGCAGCAACGCCGCCTCGCCATAGCTATCCAGCGCGCTGTGACGCGACTCGGGGTCGGCCTTGCCGATGTGCGCCAGCGTCGTCGCTTGCTGCGAGGTGCCATCGCGCGCGATGTCAAAGGTCGCCGTCAGTTCGCCCATCCGCGCGGTCAGGTTCACGCGCATCACCGCGCCCAGGCTCACAGCGGAGTCTTCGCTCAACTGATCGTGGGTGACGGGTCCGGCGGTGTCGTCCATCTGCATACGTTGGAGGGTGACGCTAGAGCTGGCACGCCAGTCGCTCGTCTTCTCGACGGTGCGCGGGGCGATGTCGACGATCACGGTTTGGCCCGTGCGCGGCGCGGTCCATTCGCTCACCAGACGGCCATTGGCGCGCTGACGGGTGCTCTTTTGCTGCCACCCCAGGCGCGAGGCCAACCAGCCCGCGAAAAGGTACGCCTGGAAGGGGCATGCATCCTCGCCCGACTCGACGGCGTATTCGATGTTGACGCGGTCGAGCGAGCGCAGAAAGACGCCGCGCCCCTCGGGGTCGAAGCACTGGGCGGTCAATTCGCGCCACGGCTTGATGCGCGTCCAGTTGAAGTCGTTGAATGCCGCATGCGTCACCTGGCGCTGGCGGCGCTTCACCATCAGGTCGGCCAGGCGCACCAGATCTTCACTCGGGTTGTCGAAGTCGGCGCTGTCAAAGATCGAGTAGTCGCCCACTTCGAGCAAGCTAAAGAGCGTGTCATCGCGCGTGGGCAGCCCGCCCGACCACCAGACGAAGATGGGCATGTCGGTCAGCAGCAAAGGCGTCACCAACGCGGCCAGGTTGCGGCGGTTGCCCTCAGGCACCGGCAGCGTGATGATCTCGGACCCCACCGCGCCCGTGCCGTCCAGGTTGTGCGCGCGGATCTCGACCGTCGCCAGATCGCCAGACATGCCATCCGCCAGGATGATGGCGCGCGACGGGTGCTGACCCGTCAGGCCAATGATGGCGTCGTGCAGCCACGCCGTCTCTTTGGCGCTGGGGGCAAAGGCCACCAACGTCATGACGCTGCTGCGGGTCAGTTCCTTTTTGCCATCTGCGCGGCGCGCTTCATTCAGGCGCTGCCAGATGGTCATGAGGGTCGATTTGATTTTGGTCAGCGGGACAGTTTCTTGCGCTGTCGATGGAACCATCGTAGCGTCGAGCATCACAATCGTCTCCAGGATCGCCCGTCGCGCTCGATCAACTCCATGGCCTTGCGGGGTCCCCAGGTGCCAGCGGTGTAGGGAACGAGCGGGTTATTCGCACCCGCGCCCCCGTGCCACGCGCTTTCGATGGCATCGACGAAGCCCCAGGCCATTTCGGTCTCTTCACGACGAGTGAACAAAGTAGAATCGCCCCGCATCGCATCCAGTAACAGTCTCTCATACGCTTCGGGGGGGGTGGTATCGAATTTGCCATAGGCGAAATCCATGTTCATGGCGCGCAACTGCATCGTCTGTCCCGGCAACTTCACATCGAATCGCAGGGAGATGCCCTCGTTAGGCTGAATGCGCAGCGAGAGCAGGTTTGACGGCAGCGCGTCGCCGCCCAGATCCTTAAAGAGCGAGAAGCGGGGTCGCTTGAACTTGACCGCGATCTCCGATACGCGCTCGGGCAGCCGTTTGCCGGTGCGCAGGTAGAATGGCGTACCTGCCCATCGCTGGCTGTTGATGGCGAGCTTCAGCGCCACGAAGGTCTCGGTTTGCGAATGCTCCGACACCCCCTGTTCGTCGCGGTAGTCGATGGCGGGCTGGTAATTGACCTGCCCGGCCTCGTACTGGCCCCGAACGACGTTGTTGACGACATCTTTTTCGGACATGATGCCGATCTCGCGCAACACCTCGACCTTGCGCTGACGGATGTCGTTGGCGGCCAGGCTGAGGGGTTGGTCCATCGCCACCAGGGTCATGAGCTGCAACATATGGTTCTGCACCATATCGCGCAGCGCCCCAGATTCCTCATAGTAGCCACCGCGATTCTCGACGCCGATGCTCTCGGCCACGGTGATCTGCACGTGGTCGATGTGGTCTGCTGACCATATCGGCTCGAAAATCGTATTGCTGAAGCGCATCACCAGGATATTCTGGACGGTTTCTTTGCCTAGGTAATGGTCGATGCGATAAATCTGATCTTCTTTGAAGACTTTGTTCAACTCGCCGTTGAGTTCCGCCGCCGACGCTTGGTCGCGCCCAAAGGGCTTTTCGACCACGAGACGGCAATAGCTTGGTCCGCTGACGGTGCGTTCCACCATGTTGGCCTTGCCCAGGTTCGCAGCGATGACGCTGTAATATTCGGGCGCGGTCGCCAGGTAAAAGATGCGGTTGCCCGCCGTGCCGTGCTCCGCGTCGATCGCGTTTAGCCGCGCGCCCAGGCGCTCAAACGCCTCGGTGTCGCCAAACTCGACCTGCTCATACGAGACGCGCTGCGCGAAGGTTTCCCACAGCGCCGCGCTATACGGTTGCCGCGCATGCTCCTTGACGCCATCCTCGGCGTATTTGCGGAACTGCTCGGTCGTCCACGGACGCCGCGCCACGCCAACAATGATCAGATTGTTGGGCAGGGGCGGCTGGTCGGCAGCCAGGCTATAGAGCGCGGGCAGCAGCTTGCGCTGGGTCAGGTCGCCCGTCGCGCCGAAGATCACGACTATGCATGGTTCCACGGTGCGCGCCTCGGAAAGTCCGACACGCAACGGGTTATCCAGCGTCACATTAGCTTGCATCGCGCCCTCCAAATTCGCGGGAGAAGAACAGGTTCTATTCTACTCCCTTACAGAGATCTTACCACGCTGTAGGAGTTTTTCCTAGGTCATTTGGCATACACCAATGGGGCAAGGGGACGGAGGACTGGACGCGAAATCCCACGAAAGACGCAAAATTGTTGGGAGGAGCGCGAGAGAAAGCGAAGCAAGGAACTCAACCAAAATCGCGTCATTTCGCTCTCTTCTCGTGTGATTCCGCGTTCCCGTCTATTTTCGTGCCTTTCGTGGATGTTCGTGCTTTTCGCGTCCAGTCCAGTGTGTTAGTGCCCCGCCGTCCCATCCTCGCTCAGCACCGCGTGGCCACCGAACTGGTTGCGCAGCGCCGCCAGCACCTTGGCAGAGTACGACTCGGGCTGGCGCGAATGGAAGCGTTCCAGCAGCGACATCGTGATGATCGGCGCGGGGATGTTGTGGTCGATGGCCTCTTGGATCGTCCAGCGGCCCTCGCCGGAATCTTCGACGTAGCCCTTGATCTTCGCCAGGTCGCCGCCCTCGGTCTGGAAGGCGATGACGGCCAGGTCCAGCAGCCACGAACGCACCACGCTGCCGTTCTGCCACACCTTCGAGATCTGCAACATGTCGAGGTTGTACTCGGAGCTATGCAAGATCTCATAGCCCTCGCCATACGCCTGCATCATGCCATATTCGACGCCGTTGTGGACCATCTTCACATAGTGGCCCGCGCCATGGGTGCCGAAGTGCCCATAGCCATTCGGCGGGGCGAGCGTGGCGAAGAGCGGCTCCAGGTGCTTGAAGATCTCAGCCTCGCCACCGATCATCAGCGAATAGCCCTCTTTCAGGCCCCACACGCCGCCACTGGTACCGCAGTCCATATAGTGAAAGCCCTTGGCATTCAGTGTCTCGGCGCGGCGCTTCGTGTCCTTGAACCACGAGTTGCCGCCGTCGATGATGATGTCGCCCGGCTTCAGCAGCGTCGTCAGGTGGTCGATGGTTTCATCCACCACCGCGCCCGATGGCACCATGATCCACACGGCCTTGGGCGAGTCGCCGAGCTTGCCCACCAACTCTTCCAGGCTATACGCGGCGATGGCCCCGTGCTGCTGCGCCAGATCCACCGGCCCCCGGCTGCGGTTGCTGGCGATGACCTTGTGCCCGCCCTGCACCAGCCGCGTGACCATGTTGCCACCCATGCGACCCAGCCCGTAAAATCCCAGTTCCACGATGATG
>JBBQSR010000208.1:0-6912 GCA_038234855.1 Ktedonobacterales bacterium
CTTCATGACATGGGCGCGGGTCCACTCGGTGCAGTGGTTGAGGGCTTCGCGGTTATGCTCGACGGTGGGGAAGCGTACCAGGCCGTCTGTGGTCGTCGCCAGACGTTCGATTAATCGGTCCATCACCAAAACTCCACTGGCGCGTGTGGCTGTCACGCGCTGATTACGCTCGCTGCGCGGTCTCGCGGAAAAAAGAAAAACGCCGCCGCACCCATTTCGTCATCGGTGGGGTTGACGAACGGGGGCTGCGATGTGGGTGAGTGGAATGCACTATTCACTCATCTTATCATCGGCATCAAGCGGACGAACTTTAGTAGCCCATATGTCCCGTTTCGCCATTCCTTGGCTCGCTGGCCCCCGTCGCCCGTTCTGGGTGGTCTGGGGCGCGATAGTGAGGGTCCTCCTCTTGCCGCCGTTGGTTTTCCGCATGCTTGCGCGTATACGCCGCGAAAAGAGCCTCCGCCGTGAAGCCCTGATCGAGGGCCAATTGCAAAAAGAAGTGCAAGATATCTGCCATCTCATCAATGCGACGGGACGAGTTTGCGGCGAGATCCTGCGGATTCTTCCACGGCTTCCAGTTCAGCTCGTCATCCAGTTCGCAGACTTCGTGCAGCAGGGCGCGCGTCCAGGTGGTGCAGCGGGTGATCGGCTCTTGCGCATAGAAGCCGTCGGGGCGATGCACCCGATACATCTCCGCCAGTTCCGCTTGCAGCGCGAAGAGGTCATCAAGTCGATCTGCCATGGGCGCGTTGCTCCTTTGATCCCCCAAAAGCGGACACACCTGTGCATGATGAAACACACAGGCGTAGTAGTGAGGTTCCGTGGTGTTATGGTATCTTGTTTATTGTGACGCAGGAGGGAAAGAAGCGGTCACACGGTCGGGGGTGCTCAGTACCACGATGCATGGGAATCCATGTTAAATCCATCGCCGCACGCGAGCGCAGTAAGCGCGGTATGCCTCACCAAAAGCACCCGTAAGGTACCGCTCTTCTGGCAAAATCACGCGGACCTGCGTGTAGAGAATGACGGGAAGCAGCAACGGCAAAATCCACACGCGGGCCAATACCACGGCCAGACCGCCAAAGAGCAAAACCAAACCAAAATACATCGGATTCCGTGAGAGACGATAGGGCGCGGATGTGACCAGTTGGCGCGATGGTCCATTCGTGCTAAGGGTGCCGTGCCCGCGCAGCATCGTGGGAACCGCCGTCACGATGAAAGACAGCCCACCAAGCACGAGCACCCCGCCAAGGCCAAGCGCGACCAGACGTGGCAGAAAAGGTAGAGGAAACTGCGCCTGTAACACGCTGCCAACGACAAAGGCGGCAATGAAGAAGACTGGCGGCGGAACTCGAACGCTAGGACCGCCCAGCGATTGATCTTCCTGGGCTGGTGAATGGAGCTTCGATGGTGAAGATGGTTGCATGGTAGTACCCTTCCTTTTTGTCCTACAAACCGCGTTTTCCTGAATGCGACGGCGGACTCCCTCGACGGCTTGTTGCGCTTGCGTTATGCTGCTGGGGAGGGTGGCCAGCGTGCGCCAGAATTAGTTACGGATTCACTGTATCCGATACAGTTATGCTACAATCAATATAAGGGGATGTCAAGGGGAATGACTGAGGAACGCCAAAAACGTCGTTATGATTCGTCTCGCCGCCAACGACAAGCGAGTGAAACACTCCAGCAGATTCTCGATGCCGCCCGCAAACTCTTTACGACGCGCGGTTATAGCGGCACCACCATTGAGGCTCTGGCCACCGAAGCGGGTGTAGCCGTTGAAACCGTGTACGCCACGTTTGGCAGCAAACGAGCCGTGCTCGCGCGCATGGTGACGTTGGCCGTCGGTGGGAATGAAGCACTGGTGCCGATTTTGGCACAAACTGGCCCACAGAGCGTTCGCACCGCGACGGATCAACACAAGCAAATCCGCATCTTCGCGCGAGATATGCGTATCATCATGGAGCGGGTAGGACCGCTGTTTGGGGTCATGCGTAGTGCCGCGTACACCGAGCCTGACATCAACGAGATGCTGCAAGGGATGCTGCACACGCGGCGCGAGAACATACGGGTGTTTGTGCAGTGGGTCGAGCATAATGGTCCCTTGCGCGCTGGCCTGACAACGGATGAGGCCGCTGACACTGCCTGGACCGTATCAAGTGCCGAGGTGCATACGCTGCTCACTGTTGATCGTGGTTGGTCAGCCGAGCAATTCGAGCATTGGCTCGGCGAAACACTCATCCTGCTGCTATTACCATCTGCATAGGCATCGATTGTAGTGTAACGCTCACTCGTATCTCTAGGCAGTGACGTAACACGCGCGACGAGAGGGGGGGCGACCGTGGACGACACCAGCCATGCAACCCCAGACCGCGCCGCCTTTCGCGCGCTGTATGATGCGCACCTGACGGCGATCTATCGCTATATCTTTCGGCGGGTGGGCAACCGCGAAGAGGCCGAGGATCTGACAGCGGCGGTCTTTACCAAGGCGGTGCGGGGGATGGACTGGGCACAACCCGAGGCGGCGCGCGTGGCCTGGCTCTTCCAGGTGGCGCGCACGACCATGGCCGACCACTGGCGGCTGCACCAGGCAGCGCAGCTCACCTCGCTCGACGCCCTGTTGGCTGAGGGGTGGGAGGTCGCCGCACACCCGCCCCGCGCGGGGGATGATGGCGACGCGCTGCGTGCCGATGTAGACGCGTTGCTGCGTGCCCTCCCCGACAACTATCGACAGGTATTACGCTGCCGCTTCCTGCTGAACTACACCATCCGCGAGACGGCGGTGGAGCTTGGCCTCTCGGAGGCGAATGTGAAAGTGCTGCAATTGCGCGCCCTGCGCCGCGCCGCAGCCCTGCGGCAGCCTAGCCCCGCGCGGAAGGGGGCGGACCATGACGACTGAGCCATCTATGAATGGCGCGCACGTCCCCGACGCCGCCGAGCGACTCGAAGGCATCATCGGCGCTCTCGCCGCCGACCAGCGCCCACCAACGAGCGGCAGCGACGCGGAACTGGCGGAGTTGGCGCGGCTGGCCGGTACCCTGCGCGGCACGCTCAGCCCCGACCCCACGCCGTCGGCGGATTTCGCGCGCGACCTGCGTGCCCGGCTAGAGGGAGAGCTTTTCGCCGATGCGCCGTCCTCGCCGTCCAGCGTCGCGCCTGCCCGCCCGCGTCGCACGGGCGGCCCCTCGCGTCGCCAACTGGTGCGGGGTGGCCTGACCGCCGCCGCTGGGCTGGCCGCCGGACTCGTCGCGGGGGTCGAGGTGGGGCAGCATACGGTGCAGACGCCCCCGCCCCCCGTCAAATGGCCGCAACCACTGGTGGGCGGCGCGGGCGCGTGGCTGACGGTGGCGCAGGTGAAGGATGTCGCGTTGGGCGCGGCGGTGCGCTTCACCACGGCGCAGATCGTGGGGCATCTCGTGCGCTACGCGGATGGCTCCATCGCCGCCTTCGCGGCGGCGTGCACGCATATGGGCTGCATCGTCGGGTGGAACGCGGGGGCGCGAACCTTTGACTGCCCCTGTCACAATGGGCGCTTCGATGCCCATGGTCAGGCCATCCCTGGTCGCATCGCCTATCGGCCCTTGCCGCAGATGGCGACGCAGGTGGTCGGCGAAGACATCCAGGTGTGGGTGCCCGTCGCCGCGCCGCCGGGTGGCAGCGGCGGCGACTACACCCCTTAAAGATGGGGGAACCACGTCCCCATGGCGGAATTCGCTAGCTGTGGTCCGCCTGTGCGTGTGAGTACGCTTGCTTCAGTTGCGACCGGGCGAAGGTGTAGATGAGCGCGATGAGCATCGTCGTCGTGGTGGTCGAGGCGCGTACATCCGTGGGGAAGGGCAGCACGTGGGCATCTTCCACATAGCTCAGCGCCACGGTGACGAGGCCCAGCCAAAACTCGGATGTCTGGTAGAACGCTTTGGTCTTCGCGGGAACGGACTTGCCAGGAGCAGTGGGCACCGTGTCGGTCTTGCGGATCATCCGTGTTTCCAGGTACGACGAGATCGCGATGAAAAGGCCAATCGCGCCGACGACGACGACGCCTGGCACGATGCCGTTCCGCACAGTATCTGGAAGCTTATCGAGGAATGAGAGATTGAGCGGGATGCCAGCTTGCCCCAGAATGAAGGTACCGACGACGGTGGCCATGCCGACCCAGAACTGCCAGGTGAAAAAACCTGACTTCGGCGCGAGCTTGGTGGTGGTGGGCGATGCCATGCGAGCCTCCTGTGGATGATAGCGAGCGCGGTGGCGAGCGTTGCCACCCTGCTCACAGTCTATCAGCCATCAGAACGGTTTGTCTATGCACGCCATCACATCCTTCCCCCATGGACGACCCCATGTTCCAGGGGTTATAATGCGCGCAGGTGCCTCATCGCAGAGGCGCAATCACATCGCAGTGACGAAAACAAAGAGGATCGTATGCAACTCGCATTATTGGGCGCGCCGATGGACCTGGGCGCGGGACGGCGTGGCGTGGATATGGGGCCGAGCGCGATTCGCTGCGCGGGCCTGACGAAACAGCTTCAGATGCTCGGTCACACGGTCAAAGACCTGGGCAACATCACCATCCACGAACCCGAAACGTTGGAGGTCGGCGACCCCACCGTCAAGTATCTGGACCCCATCGAGGCCGCCACCGTGGAACTGGCCCGGCGCGTCGCGGCGGTGGACCCCGCGACGACGACCATCGTGCTGGGCGGCGACCACAGCATCAGCCTCGGTTCCATCGCGGGCGCGGTGCAGAAATATGGCCCGATGGGCGTGCTGTGGGTCGATGCCCACGGCGACTTCAACACCGACAAAACCTCGCCCTCGGGCAACATTCATGGCATGGTGCTGGCGGCGCTCAGCGGTATGGGCGCACCCCGGCTGACGAGCATCGGCGGCTTTTCGCCGAAGCTGCTGCCCGAGCACATCGTCATCCTCGGCGCGCGGTCGCTGGACCAGGGCGAACGCGACTTGCTGCACCAGCAGGGCGTGCACGTCTTCACCATGCATGACATCGACCGACATGGGTTGCCGAAGGTCGCCGAGCAGGCGCTGGCGCTCGCCACGGCGGGTGGGGTGCCGCTGTACGTCAGCTTCGACATCGACGTGGTCGACCCGCGCGATGCCCCCGGCGTCGGCACACCGGTCCCCGGTGGCATGACGCTGCGCGACGCCCACCTGGTGATGGAGCTGATCGCCGAGACGGGCGCGCTGCGGTCGTTGGATCTAGTGGAGGTCAACCCCATCCTCGACCATGCCAACCAGACGGGTGAGCTGGCCTCGGAACTCATCTGCTCGGCCTTTGGCAAACGCATCTTTTAGCAAGAAGCCGGGGATTTGGCCAGAAATTGGCGGCAAAACCTCTTGACAAGACCGTTATTGTCTGGTAAGATAGCAACATCGGTTCGGAACCGATACAGGCTCCAAGGCTACCCCAGCTGAGCACCGCTCGCTGTAAGCTTTGCATCTTGGGAGCGCGGAGAGGAGACTCGCCTATGCGACCTATGAAGAAGCCGTTGCACCTGTGGAACATGGTGATCCAGACTGACCAGGCGTGCCCGTAAAGGCGGGCAGTCGATCCCCTGCGGTCTTGGTGCCGTTCTGATGCCCCCCTTTCGCGCATATGTACCGAATAAACACGGTGGCGCGCGAGACACACTGGTAGACCACGCTTCACCCCGCACCATGCTCGCAGGTCGCGCCGCTCATGCGGTGCTTCCCCTCCCCCACGGTGACAGCATTGCCGCTGCCCCGCTACGATGACCGATGAATGGAAACGCCCGTGCTTGCAACACACGGGCGTTTTTTGCTGTGCCCCAGATGTCGCCCGTTTCCCCCGCCATGCCAAATGCCTCAGATTTGCGATCCGTCAAGCGCCGTGCTATACTAAAACCCAGTGTTTCCCTTTGCGCCGCCATATCACCGTGAAAGAATAGAGCACACCATGAGCACCTTAGTGAGCGCCGTTGAGGCGTCATTCGTGCGGCAGGATCTGCCCACGCTGGAATCGGGCGACACCGTGCGCGTGCATGCCAAGGTCGTCGAGGGCGCGAAAGAGCGCATCCAGGTCTTTGAGGGCATCGTCATCGCCCTGCGCGGCTCGGGCCTCAACAAAGCCTTCACCGTGCGCCGCCTCGCCCAAAACATCGGTGTCGAGCGCACCTTCTTGCTGAATTCGCCCCGCATCGAGAAGATCGAGGTCCTCAAGCATGCTGTCACGCATCGCAAGAACCTTTACTTCCTGCGTGGCCTCACCGGTAAGGCCGCTCGCCTGAAAGAGCGCCGCCGCTGAGTCCGTCAGGCGGTGAGCGCGCTATGAGCGCTGCCCCCGATGCCTGGGCCTTTGATGCGAGCGCGGTTCCCTGCCCCTGGGGAGCCGCGCCATCGCTCGTCGCCGAGATCTTCTTGCGCGACCACGGCTACCACGCCGTCGCTGGCCTCGACGAGGTCGGGCGCGGCTGCCTCGCTGGCCCCGTCGTCACCGCCGCCGTCATCCTGCCCCTCGACGACGCCATCGCGGCAGATCTCGATGGCGTGCGCGATTCCAAGGAACTGAGCGCGACCAAACGCGAACGGCTGGCCGTCGCCATCCGCCGTCGCGCCGTCGCCTGGGCGGTGGGGATCTGTGACGCGCCCACCATCGACGCGCGCAACATCTTGGGGGCGACGCGGCTCGCCATGCACTCCGCCCTCGCCCAACTCGCCCCCCCTGCCGATGCGCTGCTGCTAGACGCGATCCGCTTGCCTACGATCCCCCTGCCCCAGGTGCCGCTCATCAAGGGCGACCAGCGGTCGCTCAGCATCGCCGCCGCCTCGATCCTCGCGAAAGTCACCCGCGACGCGCTGATGGAGCAATTGGACGCCGTTCACCCCGGCTATGGCTTCGCCCGCCACAAGGGTTATGGCACCGCGCAGCACCTCGCCGCG
>JBBQSR010000209.1:0-6908 GCA_038234855.1 Ktedonobacterales bacterium
TAGCGGAGTACAACTGCCTCTATCACAGCTTCTGGGGTACCGACCTCACCTACCCGCAGATCCTGGATATTGAGAGCCAGACGCTGTTGCAAAACATGCTGGTCGGCAACATCGACCCAGACATGTACCACCAGCCGAACCTGCGCGCCTATGACGGCACGCACACCCTGCTGGGCGACCTGCTGGACCTGACGCTGAGCAAATACTCCGCGCTCTATAACGTACCCGTGAAGAGTCTGCGGCTCGACAACATCGGTCAGGCGATGGCCGACAAAGCGCTGCTGCGCCAATCGGGCGTGGTGGCCAGTGTCACGGGCAAGACGCTCACCATCACCGCGCAAAACGCGGCGACGATCCCCGTCACGGGCTTCATCCGTGGTGGCGATGGCTACCAGTTGACCAGCAGCAACTGGGCCAGGGGCCAACGGGTCGCGTATGTGCCGCTGACGGCGGGTCAGTCGATCTCCATCCCCTTGTCCTAACGGTCTGAAGCGCATCCTTTGGCGCTCCCCCACCTCGTGGTTGAGTTGGGGGAGCGCCGTATCATCGGGAGGAGCCACGCATCATGCAGCCACTGCTCAAACGCTTACGCGCCTTGCCGCGTTGGTACGTCTACTCGACGATGACCGTGCTCATCACGCTCGTCGTAGTAGTGGTGGCGGTGGTGCTGGTGGTGCCAACGACCCCCGACCTGGCTCCGCTGCGTGGCTCATCGGTGGGCATCCGGCCCACGAATACCCCGCAACCAACCAAGGTACCTGCCGTGACCAATCTGCCCGACACGCAGAATGGCGTGCATCTGGGCCTGGCCTTTGACTCACACGTGAGCGACCTCGCCAGCCTCAGCGGCAAGGTCGACCTGGTGTGGGGCGCGACCAAGGCGCAGAGCGTCCCAGGGGCCTTTACCATCGCCTATAACCCCAGTGAGCGCATCGGCAATGGCACGGTGGGGCCGCTCTATACCCTCGACTGGTTTCAAAAAAACCACGCCGACTGGATCGTCTATAAATGCGACCGCACGACCCCCGCGTATGGCTTCGGCGAACCCAACACGCCCCTCGACATCACGAATCCAGCGGTCTTACAGTTCCTGATGCAGCAGCAGATCATCCCGCAGATCAAGGCGGGCTATCAGGGCATCGGCTTCGATAACGTCGGCTTCACCAACATCTGGGAACGCTGTGGGTACTTCGACAACCAACATCGTTGGGTGCAACTTTACAGCGGCGCGCAGCAAGACACGCGCTACCAGCAATCCCTGATCACCTGGGGCCAAGCCATTCACAAGCTGATCAAAGACTATCATGCCACCACGCAGATCTCGATGAACCTGTCTTTCGACTACAAGCATCGGGCGTTTTGGCAACAGATGCTGCCCAGCGTCGACATCCTGACCGATGAGGGCGGCTTCACCAACTTTGGCTCGGCCTCGTTCCCCTATGTCACGGGGGATGCCTGGCTGAGCTACGCGACCTTCTTGCAGCAATTCCAGCATGATGATGCGTCGCGCGGCGTCTTCCTTTTCGCCGAGTTTCCAGGGACCACCGTGACGAATAACGAGATGCGCTGGGCGCTGGCGAATTATCTGCTGATCAAGGGCAAGCACGCCTACACGACCATCGTTGGGCAGCAGCAATATGGGCAGTTCTTTGACCACGCCGAGTTTCATCTCGCCGTCGGCACGCCCCAGGGCGACTTCACGACCACTGGCTGCGCGACCCAGCGCCTCTACTCCGCCGCCATCGTGCTGGTGAATCCCGCGCGCGACGGCACCTGCACGGTCGCGCTGCCCCACGCCTACAAATCGCCGACGGGGGCCACCGTGACCTCCATCGCCATCGGCCCTTACACTGGCTTGGTCTTGCTCGCCGCGTAGCCCTCAGCGGCCCAGCACTCAAGTGATCGGCCTTCCCTGCCGATAAACAGAGAAGACCACTGGGAGGCGCTGAGGCGATGATCAAACTCGACGAAATCTTGCGCTCGCTCAACGAGCCGCTAACCCCCGCGCGTTTAGAGGCGCTGCGCGACCTCTTGCCCCAGCTCGAAGAGCAGCGGAGCATCTCGCAGGCCCGCCTAGAGCGCGTCCGACAAGCCCCGAGCACGCGCCGCACGTCGTCGCGCCACCAGGACCGCCCTGAGTCGCAGCGTGACGCCCTGCAAGAGATCAGTTCCTATCTCATGTCCGTCGAACTCACCATCGCCCGCGTCCGCAACCTGATCGACCTCGGCACAAAGCTGCAAGAGTCGCGTCAGTTCGCCGAGCACATCCACCAGGACGTGTGGTGAGGGCGAGGGCCGTTTCGCTGCCTATTGGATGGCACTGCTGCTAGCTTGTGTCGTGAGCCTCCGTTCATGATATACTGTTTGATAACAGGAATCGGAGGACCACCATGAGTCATATCATCACGCTCGATATGCCGTTGGATGTCGCACAACGCGCGCAGGTGGTTGCTGAGCGCACCCATCGCCGAGTCGAAGATGTATTGGTCGAGTGGCTTGGTCGCGCTTCAAATGAGATGTCTCTGGAATGGCTACCAGACCCCGATATATTGGCGTTGAGTGAACAACAGCTTTCTGATACCGCTCAAAATGAACTCAGCGATCTATTGGCGTCACAACGCGAGGGCGCATTGCTTCCCACAGAACGTACCCGTCTGGACGCCCTATTACAGGAATATCGGCTGGGCATGATGCAAAAAGCTCAGGCGCTCAAAATCGCGGTGGAGCGCGGTCTGCGTCTGCCATTGGCGAGCTAGCGGCATGCCGCGCGCAACCATCCCCCTGGCGGTTGACCGCCAGGTACGGGCAGATGCCCAAAATCGTTGTGGCTATTGTCGCAGCCCCCAGCATTTGGTGATGGCAAGATTGGAAATCGAGCATATCATTCCCCTAGCTGAGGGTGGGACAGATGATTGCCCTCCACCTGAGCGACGATCCCGCTGCCCCCACCGTGCGAAGCTATTGGGTTGCAGCGGGATGGCACCCCCCAACGCTATAAGAAACAGCCCACCCTGAAAGTCAGGATGGGCTGTTCGCTAGAGGCGATCAACGGCTACCAGCGGTCGCCGCCGCCACCATTGTTACCACGGTTGAAATCGTCGCGCTGGGGGCGGCGTGGGGGGACACCCTGGCCACCCATCCCTTGACTGGGGGGCGCGTTGCGGCGCGGGCCAGCGGAGCCAAAGCTGCCGCCCTGCCCACCCTGGCCACCACTCGGCGGGGGACTGCCACCACCATTGCCAAAGCTGCCGCGCGGGGGGCCGCCGAAGCCGCCACCCCCGCGTGGGGGCGGGCCACCACGGCCACCGCCATTGCCGCCACGCGGACCACCGCGCGGGGGCGGGCGATCCGCCTCTAGCTCGGCGGCGCTGGGCATCTCGCCGCTGAGGGCGGCACGGCGCGACAGATTGACGCGGCCCTGCGGGTCGACCTCGATCGCCATGACCGTGATCTCGTCGCCGAGTTGCACCACCTCTTCGGGCCGGTTGACGTGGAAGTCGGCCAGTTGCGACGAACGCACCAGCCCTTCCTTGCCGGGGAGGATCTCGACGAAGGCCCCGAAATCCACGATGCGGCGGACGATGCCGGTGTAGATCTTGCCGACCTCGACCTCTTCGGTGAGGGCGCGCACGGCATCCACCGCGCGTTGCATGCCCTCGCCGTTGTTGGCGGCGATGTGGACGGTGCCATCTTCCTCGATGTCGATCTTCGCGCCTGACTCTTCCTGAATCTTGCGGATCATCTTGCCGCCTGGGCCGATGACCGCGCCGATCTTCTCGGTGTTGATCTTCACCGTCTGGATGCGCGGGGCAGCGGGGGCGAGGTCGAGCCGGGGTTCGGCGATGGTTTCGAGCATCTTATCCATGATGAACATGCGGCCAGCGTTGGCCTGGGCGAGGGCTTTCTTGATGATCTCCATCGTGATGCCCTTGACCTTGATATCCATCTGGAGCGCGGTGATGCCATCCGCCGTGCCCGCGACCTTGAAGTCCATGTCGCCCAGCGCGTCTTCCATCCCCTGGATGTCGGTGAGGATGGCGTAGTCGCTGGCGGATTCGCCGTCGCGCGTGATCAGGCCCATCGCCACACCAGAGACAGGGGCGCGAATCGGCACGCCTGCATCCATCAGCGCCAGCGTCGAGCCGCAGACCGACCCCATCGAGGTCGAGCCATTGCTCGAAAGGATCTCGGAGACGATGCGGATGGTGTAGGGGAACTCGTCCTGGCCGGGGATGATGGCGCTGAGGGCGCGCTCGGCCAGCGCACCGTGGCCGATCTCGCGGCGACCGGGGGAGCGGGCGGACCGCGCCTCGCCGGTGCTGAAGGGCGGGAAGTTGTAGTGGTGCATGAAGCGCCGATTCGTCTCGGCCCCCAGTCCGTCGATGGTCTGCTCGTCGCCCGGCGAGCCGAGCGTGACGATGCTGAGCACCTGCGTCTGCCCACGGGTGAAAAGGCCCGAACCGTGGACGCGCGGCAGCAGGCCGACCTCGCAGGTGATGGGGCGAATCTCGGTGAGTTTGCGGCCATCGGGGCGGATGCCTTGATCCAAGATCTCGCCGCGCACGAAGGCTTTCAGTTCTTTCTCGAAGAGGCTGTTGACCTCTTTGCCGCGGTCGGGGTACTGCTCGGCGAAGCTCGCCAGCGTGTCTTGGCGCGCCTTCTCGATGTATTCGTCGCGCTGCTGCTTGGTGGGGTTGTTGACCGCGCCCGCCAGGCGGGGCTTGACGAAGCTCGAGACGGCACCAGCCAGCGCCTTATCGGTTTCGGGGGGGACGAAGGGGGTCTTGGGCTTGCCCGCGAGCTTGACCAGTTGCTCTTGCAGGTCGATGATCTGCCCGATGGCCTCATGGCCGACGCGCAACGCCTCCGCCACGATGTCCTCAGAAAGCTCTTGCGCGCCCGCCTCGACCATCATGATGGCATCGCGGGTGCCGGCGATCACCAGATCCAGCCGACTGGTTTTCAGTTCGGTTTCGGTGGGGTTGATGACGATCTGCTCGTTGATGTAGCCGACGCGCACCGCCCCGACGGGACCCTGGAAGGGGACCTCAGAGATGGAGAGGGCGGCGGAGGCGGCGGAGATGCCGAGCACATCGAAGTCGTTTTCTTGGTCAGTGGAAAGCACCGTGATGGTGATCTGCACGTCGTTGCGATAGCCCTTGGGGAAGAGCGGGCGCAGCGGGCGATCCGTCAGGCGCGAGGCCAGGACGGAATGCTCGCTGGGGCGACCCTCGCGCTTGATGAAGCCGCCCGGGATCTTGCCGACCGCGTACATGCGCTCTTCATAGTCAACGGTCAGGGGGAAGAAGTCGATGCCCTCGCGGGGGGAGGTGGACCCGACCGCGGTGGCGAGGATCATGGTGTCGCCATAGCGCACGAGGACCGCGCCACTGGCTTGCTCGGCGACGCGCCCCGTCTCGATGGAAAGGGTGCGTCCGTTGATGACCGCTTCGACGCGGTGAATGGTTCGTCCTTCAGGCACAAAAACCTCATTTCCGGCGGCCACGCTCATGTGCGCCGCCCTTCCAGCGTGTCGGCTGGGCTAACAGTAGGGGACCCGGCTAGCATTCTTCCTGCTGCGGCCATTAGCGGGGGAGGGGTACGATGGGGGCATCCTTGACGTACTCAGGCAGATGCAGCGCGTATCACTCCGGCGCAAAGGGGGCTGCGCAGGGAAAACCATAGCCAGATAGCCCGCATCACCAGGATGGGGCTGCATGGGTCAGGAATGACGCGGGGCCGCGCGCCTCAGTGGCGTAGGCCAAGTTCCGCGATGAGCGAGCGATAGCGCTCGACATTATGCTTGTTGAGATACGCCAGCAAGCGGCGACGGCGACCAACCAAGATCACCAGGCCCCGGCGGCACTGGGTGTCGTGCTTGTGCTCGCGCAGGTGCTCGGTCAGGTCGCGGATGCGCTGGGTCAACAGGGCAACCTGCACCTCTGACGAGCCGGTGTCGGTTTTGTGCCGCTGCACGGTGGTAACGATCTCGGTCTTTACTTCGGGCATCAATGACATGCCACGTGGCCTCCACGTTTTCTTTTATCTCGTTCGATTTGACTGGTATAGTATATCACCTGGCAGGTGGCAGCGCAAATGGTCCTGGTGTGGCGGCATCCCCCCATCCTGGCCACTCGGCTATGCAGCGTGCGCCATCTGTGCGACAATGGGGCACATCGAAAGCAATCACCAATTCACCCACCCCCTGGATGAGGAGAGCGCCCCCTATGCAGACCCTTGATGCGACCGCCCTACGGATCGTGCGCGGCGCGGAATGCGACCCAGCGAAGTGGACGGCGCTGAACGAGACGGCGACCACGGGCTACATCACCCAGACGTGGGAGTGGGGCCAACTGACCCACCTGGGCGAGCAGATGCACCGCGTCGCCGTCGCCGATGCGGCGGGCAACTATGTCGCCCTGCTGCTGATGGTCGAGACGCGCGCCCCCGTCATCGGGCGGCCCTACCTCTATGCGCCGCGCGGCCCCGTCTGCGACGACCCCGATTCCCCCGCGCTGCCATTGCTGCTGCGGGGCGTGGTAGATGTCGCCCGCGAGCGCGGCTGCTTCATGCTGAAAGCCGAGCCGCAGGTCGAGGATGGCAACGCGCAGTGGCTGCGGCGGCTGGGCGAGCTGCACTTCCGCGCGAATCCCTATGCCACCCATCCGCGTCGCTCGTGGCTGATCGACATTCGCCAAGACGAGAAAACCATCCTGGGCGAGATGTCGTCGTCGTCGCGCTACAACATCAATCGCGGCTTGAAGAAGCTGACCATTCGCCAGGGCAGCGGACCGGAGGATCGCGCGACCTTTTATCGCCTCTACCGCGAGACGGCGGAGCGCGACCACTTCTTTACCCATCCCCAAGCGTTCTATGATGAACTGCTCGATCTCTTTGAGGGCAAGGGG
>JBBQSR010000210.1:0-6870 GCA_038234855.1 Ktedonobacterales bacterium
TTGGCACTGGCACAGATCCATTTCAACGCGCGGCGGTTGGATGAGGCGCTGGCGGTCTATCAAGCGCTCTTGGACGACAATGCCCAGGTGCCGCGCGTGCTCGTCCCCTATGGCAGCGCCCTCATCGAGGACGTGCAAATGAATGAGGCGCAGGACGTGCTAGAGCGCGCGGTGGGCGTCGCCGCTGACGATCCCTTCGCCCAGTTTGCCCTGGCAGAAATGCTGTTCGAGCGCAACAACCTCGCCGCCGCGACGGTGCACGTGCGCGAGGCGCTGCGCCTGTGGCCCGGCTATGGTCAGGCCCGCAGCGTCTATGGCGACGTGCTGAAACGCACCGGGCGCTACGATGCCGCCGAGGAACAGTACCGCGAGGCCCTGCGCGCCAACCCCTTCCTGGCGGAGGCGCATCTGCGGCTGGCCTCGCTGCTGCGCACGCGCGGCGCGGTAGATGCCGCCCGCGAACACGAGCGCGAGGCGCACCGCCTGCGCCCCTCCGCGCCGCTGCCCGTCTCGCAAAAGATCCTCGCCGTCACCACGCGGTCTATTCTAGAGGGCACCGCGCCCATCCCCGTGCCCCGCACGGCCCCGCGCCAGCAACCCCCGGTGGATGTCGACATCGTGCTGACGCCGACGCGCAAACGACTGCCCGACCGCTACTCAGAGGGCGGTTCGTCGCCCAGCCACGCGCCATTGGCCTCTGGCCCCGTCGCGCCGCACGCCGCCTCGCAGGCCAGCGACGTGGCGGCCTTCCCCGGCGCGGTGCTGCTCTTCGACGAGTCGCGCGAATCGATCTTCACCCAGACGCTGCGGGTGGCGCAATCGCCCGATGCGGTGTTGGCCTTTTACCGCGCCCGCATGGCACGCGAGGGCTGGCAACTGCTGCGCGAGGAACGCAGCACCCTGGCGCACATCAACGGTGTCACGCTGCACTATCGCCGCGCCGACCAGTTCGCCGATCTGACCATTGGCCCGCGCCTCAGCCGCGATCCCTACGCTGCCAGCACCGAAGCGCCCCAGACCTACATCGTCACCTATGTGTCGCATCGCGTCGCTGGCCCCGCCGCGTAGCTGCGGGACGACACGGCTACCGCGTCGTCCCATGGGAAACGCTACACCAGCGCCGCTGGCGTGTGCGCGGTGATGAAGCCCAACATGCGCCGCCAGGCATCGGCGGAGGCTTCCGCGAATTGATCGGCGGTGCGGTCAAAGAAGCTATGTGGCGCGCCAGGGTACACGACGATCTCGTGCTCCACGCCCGCCGCGCCCAATGCCTGGTCGAACGTTTCAATGTCCGTCACGGGGATGCCCTGGTCCGCGCCACCATACAGGCCCAACACGGGGCATTCGAATTCGCCGATGCGGTCCACTGGCGCAACGCCGCCCAGGCGCGACTTCGTTGGCGGACCATAGAAGCCGATGACCCCCGCGAGGCCATGATGGTTGGCCGCTTGCAGCAGTGAATTCGCGCCGCCGAAGCAAAAGCCCACGGTGAAGACGCCGCGCACATCACCCGCCGTGCGCAACTGGGCCACCGCCGCGCCGACATCCGCCGCGACCTGCTCGGGTTTGGTCTGCATCACCTGGGGCATGTAATCGAAATCCGCGTCGCGCTCGCTGACGCCCGCCGTGCGCCCAAAATAGTCGATGGCGACCGCCGCGATCCCCGCCGAGGCGAATCGCTCGGCCAACTCTTCGTAGAAGCGGAAGAGGCCGCGCACATCCGGCATGATGACGATGCCCGCGCCGTTCGGCGTGGTCGGGTGTGCCTGATAGGCGGCGAACGGGGTGCCATCTGCCGAGGTCAGCGTCAGCAATTCGGTGCGGGCGACGCCAGTGTCGGCGAGCAACTGGGGCAGCATATCTTGGGGAATCTGGGGGGGAATGGCATCAGCATCAAAACACATGGGGGCGATCCGGTCCTTTTTCTGTAGTCGAGCGCGGGGCGCTCAGGGTCCACAGGGGATTATACCGGATCGCCGCCCACGATTTCATGGGCCACGCCACGGGGCAACGGCGCGCGACGTCAGATGGCGCGGGCGGGGCGTGCCTCGCGATAGGTCCAGTGACGGTGCATCAAGAAATTCACCACCGTGACGATGAGGATGGCGATGCCCTGCGCGGTCGTCAACGTCAAGTGCGCCGCGTGGTGCGCCAGATTGCTGATGAGCAGCGTCAACGCGAAGCCGACCATCGCCGGGCCGTGGAAGCGCGCGCAGCGTTGCCAGAAACCGCGATGCTCGCCCACCATCGTGCGAAAGGTGAAGCGGTCGTTCAGCAGGAAATTCGCCATCAAGGAGATCTCGGTCGCCGCCGCCAGCACCAGGAAGATGGCGATGCCGCTGCTGGGGTGCAGCAAACGGTCAAATGACCAGACACAGGCGAGGTTCAGCAGCGAGGCCGAGCCGCCCACCGCCAGGAACATGACCAGCCGCTGAAGCTCGGCGGCCTTGCCCCCGGTCTTTTCATCGGCCAGGGCATAGACCCGCTTATACAGCCGCGCTAATGGCGTGGGTTGGGCGGGGACACCGGTCTTCGCGGGAGCGACAGCATCGTGCTCCAAAGAAGGGAGTGGCGCGGTGAAGCGCAGCGGACGCTGACGCGCGGCATCGCGCTTAATGACGACTTCTTCGGGGGCTTCGATGACGGTCATGAACCGATAGTCTCCTCGCGTCTATTTCCGTATGGGCGGATCACTTCTATGATACACAGGTCAGCCAGAGGGGCATTACTGCGTGCTATGGGTTGTAACGTCCCGTGTAGGGTACGCGTCACACCTGCCCCCCAATCTCTCCTATCTCTTAACGGGGCAGTACGCGAAATTGTGGCGTTTTCCCCTCTTTCTCCGCGAACGGGGGGGCGAGGTCGCGTGCTATGCTGTGGAAGCGTGGGGAATGACGTTCCCCAACCACCCCGGCCCCATTATCGATGGCTGGTTATTTGAGGAAAGCAGGTCTTTATGGAAAGCGTTCAGCGGGGTAATCTTTGGCGCACGCTCATCGGCGGCATCGTTGCCGGTGCCGTGGGGAGTGCCATCATCCTCGTGGGGCAATCATACATCTTTAACAATATCATCGGCATGTACTATGATCAGTTCTTCTTTGGGCGCTTCCCATGGTTGATTTTGCTGGGGGCCGCGCTCGCCTTGGTTGGCAACTTAGCGACGATACGGCTGGACTATCGCAACGAGCCATTTCCCATCACCCTGCGCGTCGCGATCATCGGAATCTCCGTTACGCTGCTGGTGGCAACCATACAGCAACTCGCCTTGCAAGGTTTGCCCTTTTTCTTCGATTTCTTCGCGATCCTGTTGATGAACACCGGCTGGTTTCTCGTGGTCACGCTGATTCCCTTTATGATCTTGACCCTTATTTTGCAATTCCTCGTGGGGTTCACGCGCCGCTCGCGTTCCGCACGCGATCTCATGCCGCACGACCTCGTGGTGGATGTCGAAAGGAAAGAAGCGCACGCGCGACGCGGGTAGTTCCCAGCGACGGCCTATTGCCCCTACGCCCCCTGGCCCACGTTGCCGATAGAGAAGGCAAAAGCGCATCGGTTGCGTGGACTGAAGGAGGCGGCATATGGCAGAGGAACCAAACGCATGGCTGAGCACAGCGGCCCTACACCCCGACATGATCTTGGCTGAAGCGGTGATCAGCACGGGCGGGATGCTGTTGGCGCAGGCGGGCACGCCCTTGACGCGCCGCCATCTGCGTCAAATGCGCCACTGGGGCATCGCGGGGGCGCAGATCGCCACGCAGACCGCAGAGGACACGCGCCCCTTGCCGCCGAGTGTCGTCAGCCAATGGCTGGCGATCGATGAACGCGACCCCTTCATGCACGCGCTGGCCGATGTTGCCCGCGACCGCTACGCGCGGCACCAGCGCGAGGCCGCCACACGCGAAGGGAGCCGAACATGACCCAACGTCCCACCACCGAGGCGGCGCTCGACGCGCTCGTCGCCCGCCTGCGCGGCCTGCCCCTGACCTCGCCCGTCACCGCGCGCATCACCGATGTGCTCGACGACCCCACCGCCTCGACCGAGGATGTCGCCCGCACGGCGGCGCTCGACCCCGCGCTGGCGATGCGGCTCATTCGCTCGGCGAACTCGGCGTATTTCAGCTTGCCCGAACCCGTCACGCAGGTGGGGCGGGCCATCCAATTCATGGGGTTCGAGGCCACGCGCGAGATCGCCGCGTCGCCCAGTCCTTTGCCGCTCTTCACGCTGCGCTTCGCCGACCAGGCACGCCTGAATGAGCGCATCGCGGGGCTGTGGCAACACGCCATCGCGGCGGGGGCGGCGGCGCGCATCTTAGCCCAGCGTCAGGGCCTGGCGGATGACCTGATGCCCCAGGCCGCCGCGCTCTTGCACGACATCGGCAAAGTCGCGATGCTGATCGCCCTGCCCGAGGCGTATGAGCGCGCCATCCGCATGGCGGCGGCGGAGCACATCTCGCTGGTGGCGGCGGAGCGGCGCTTGTTGCCCTTCGACCACGCTCAGGTAGGGCGGCACCTGTGCGCCGCATGGGGCCAACCCGAATCCGTCTCCGCCGCCGTGGGACGCCACCACAGCGTGCGTTCGGGCACCGCCGACGAGGCGTATAGCGAACTGGCCGCCATCGTGCACGTCGCCGACATCTTGGCGCGGGCGCTGGGGGCCGGGTGGTGGGGCGATGGCATCATGCCCCGGCTCGACAGCAGTGCCCGCCATGCTCTGCGGCTGGGTCCCGACGATGCGCGCCTCTTGCTCGGCCAGCTCGACGCGGCGTATCCCCAGGCGGCGGCGACCTTCATGGGCGTCTTCGTGCCGCGCATGGTGACGGTCGCGCATGCCGAGGTGGCGACGGTGACCCTGAGCTAGGCGTGATACACTGGGGACGTCAATAGACCCTATGCCGAGAAGGCAGGGGCTTGTCACTGAGCGCGAACGCCCGCGACCCTTTTCAGGATGTCAAACAAGAAAGGACGGGCCGCCTGCGGGCGGTGGCGTTTCCATCCCATGCTTCAAAGGCAGGGGTATCCGCGCCACGCTTTTAGATGAATGCATCCGCCGTGCCCCCAGCACCCATCCTCGCCTTTGACGGCGTGACGTTCGGCTATGCCCGCGCCACGCCGTTGCTGCGTGCTGTCTCATTCGCCATCGCGCCCGGTGAACTGGTGGGGCTGCTGGGGCCAAATGGCGCGGGCAAGACGACCCTGCTGCGGCTCGCCACGGGGGCGCTGCGGCCAGGGCAAGGGCAGGTGCGCTTCGCGGGGCAAGGGGTGACGACGTTGGACCGCCGCGTGCTGGCACAGGCCATCGCCGTCGTCCCGCAAGAGTTGACCATGCCCTTCGCCTACACCGTGCGGCAGATGGTCGAGATGGGCCGCACGCCACATCTCGCGCCGCTCGGCTGGGGCACCCTCGGCACGGTGGATCAGCACGCGGTCGATGCCGCCATGGTGGCGACCTCTGTGGCTGAGTTGGCCGATCGCAGCTTCAACGAACTGAGCGGCGGCGAACGCCAGCGCGTGCTGGTGGCGTTGGCGCTCGCCCAGACCCCCCGGCTGCTGCTGCTGGACGAACCCACCGCGCACCTCGACATCCACCACCAGATCGAGGTGCTGGAACTGGTGGCGCGGCTAAACCGCGAGACGGGCCTGACGGTGCTGGCCTCGCTGCACGACCTGAATCTGGCGGCACGCTACTTTCCTCGGCTGATCCTCTTTCAGCGCGGCATCGTGGCGGATGGCCCGCCCAGCACGGCGCTGGACCCCGCGCTGCTGGGCGCGGTCTATGACATGCCGGTGCAGGTGGGCATCTTGCGGGGTTCGCGGCACCTGAGCGTGCTGCCCCCGACGGACGCGCTGGTCGCTGGGGACGCGACGGCACGCGCGGTGGTGCACGTCATCGCGGGCGGCGGCACGGGCGACCTGGTGATGCGGCTGCTCGCGGAGGATCTGGTGCCCTTCACGGCGGGGCCGCTCAACATCGGCGACAGCGACTACGCCCTGGCCGAGCAATTGGCGCTGCGGACCATCACCGAGCCGCCCTATGCCCCCGTCAGCGCGGCGGGGGGCGACGAGGCGCGGGCGGCCATGGGGCGCGTTGGGCGGGCGATCATCTGCCCCATTCCCCTCGGCGTGGGCAACCTGGCCGCGCTGGCCGCCGCGCACGCGGCGCTGGTCGCGGGGGCGACGGTGTGGCTTTTCGAGCCGAGCCTGCCGCCCAGCGATGCCCTGCCCCTGGCCGAGGCGGTGGCCGCGCACGTGGCCGAGCGCGACTACACCGAGGGCGCGGGCGCGGCGGCCTATGCCGCGCTGGTGCGGGCGGGCGCGCGGGTGCTGACCAACCTGCCCGAGCTACGTGCCGCCTTGCGTGCCAATATTCCCGCGCAAACGCCGTGATCGCGCCCCCTCACCCGATGCTCGCTTTCCTTGACGCCGCCCCCGCGTGGCGCATATACTTGAGAGACATCTTTTTTTATGCCATACGCGAGCACGAAGGGAACCGACCATGGCGATCCGCACCATCATCACGCTGGACGATCCGCAGGGGCACCTGCTCAAGACGAAGGCGAAAAAGGTGACACGCTTCGACGCCAGCCTGGAGCGCCTGGTGAAGGACATGTGGGATACGATGTATGACGCGCCCGGCGTCGGCCTGGCCGCCCCCCAGATCGCCATCCCCCTGCGCGTGCTGGTGGCCGAGTACGAGGACGAACACGCTGCCCTAGTGAACCCCGAGATCCTCAAGATGGAAGGCGAAGAACTCGGTACCGAGGGCTGTCTGAGCATCCCCGATTACATCGGCAAGAACATCCGCCGCGCGACCAAGATCGTGGTGAAGGCCCGCAACGAGAAGGGTACCCCCGTCAAGGTGACGGCGGAGGG
>JBBQSR010000211.1:0-6793 GCA_038234855.1 Ktedonobacterales bacterium
ACGAAGGCCGCCGCGTTGTCGGCCAGCGTCAACGGGCGCAGTATGACGGGACCGATGGCGGGCAACCAGGGCGCGGGCAGGTGCGCGGGCGGCAGGGCCTCCGTAGCGCCATCGTCGGTGGGCATCGGCTCAGCCCTCCCAGTGCAGGGCTTGGTCGCTGACCAGCGGGGCATCGCAGAGGGTGGTGCTGTGCTGGCCCCACAGTTGCCATTCGGTGTTCGCGCCGCTGCCATAACCGGTGGGGGAGGCATGGTCGGGTAGACTATAGACGCGCACGATTGCGGCGGGGGTGATCGGGGGCGGCTCGGGGGCGTGCAGTTGGCTGGCGTCGATCCGCACCGTCAGCGTCGCGGTGGCCCCCGGCTGGCGCTGCACCGTCAGATGATAGTGGGCTTGGCCATTGACCAGTGACCAGGCTTGCGGCGTTTGCCAATAGTAATAGGCGTCGCGGCCCTGGGGCGCGCAATCCCACGGCTGCGTCTCGGGGGCCTTGGCGAAGGGGTGGCACGCCGCCGCCTGCGAGCCGTCATCGATGGTGAGCGCCGCCCCAAACATATGGCGGGCCGTCAGATCGCTACGCGTCGTCAAGTTCAGTTGATGGCGTCCCGCGCCGCCCATGACGCCCGCGCTGCCCAGCCACCGCGCCGTCGTGGGGAAGTAAACACGGCGATAATCCCAGTAGCTCGTTTGCCCGGTCGATCCCTCGTAGAGCGGTCCTTGGCGGCGATAGACCGTGTGGACGCGCAGGTGGTGCAGAGCCGAGCCATCGGGTAGCAGGGTGATGATGTCCTCTTCGCTTTGCGTCACGTAAGCGTTGGCCTTGTTGCCGCCGATGTTCGTATCCGTGACGAAAAGCGTGTCGGCGTCGCTCGCCAGCCCCGCGCCATAGTTCGCCCCCTGCAAGACCCCCTCGGCACGCGCGTTGGCGAAATACAGTTGGATGTCCTTCGCCGCGATATCAGCGAAGATGAGCTTCATGAAGGCTTTCAGTTGGTCGCCATGCATGTGACGCACGCGGTCCACCAGCGCCTGCCCCAGGAAGGCGGTGAAGCGTTTGCGATCGCTGCTGGCGGTATCGCCCTTTTGCAAGATGGGCGTTTCGTCGCGGCACGCGCCAAGCTGGAAGCAATGGATCGTGTCATCCAGGTTCGCGGGGGTGAGGGTGTGTTTGGGATATTCGGGCAGTTGCAGGCTGCCACCGCTGGCCGCGATGACCTGCGCCATCACCACCGAGGTGATCGCCACCGCGCCCTGGGGCGGCGCGGGCGCACGCAGCGCGGCATCGCCCCCCACCGCATTGAGGATGCCCAGCGCCGCCCGCGCGTTCGTCGGGAAGTCGGGGGCCAGGTTCGAGTCGCGCAGCCCCCAGCCATAGATCGCCGATGCCCCGTGGTAGGGCCACCAGGGGTACAGCGCGGGCGGCTGCTGGCCCGTGCGCGCGAAATACGCCGCGTCTAGTACGTAGGTGTCTTGCAGATGGGTCTGTTGCAGATGCGCGTTTTGCAGCGTGAGCAAGCCATAGTTGCCGATGAAACCGCCCCCCGTCCGCAGCTCTGAGCGATCCATCGCCAGCAGCAGATAGGTCGCGGGCGTGCCGATGCCCAGCAGCGCGGGCGCGTCGTCGAGCAAGATGCTGAAGGCGTGGGCGAGCTGGGCGATGGCCCCGACGCTCCCCAGCAGCTTGCCCAGCTTGCCATGGGGACCGAGCGCGGCGGGTAGCCCCTCATCCGTGATGGTGGGGGCGATGGCGGCGGCAGCGCGCATGGTCGCGTCGGCATCCGTCAGTCGCGCGTGGGCGGCCAGCAGCGCGGCAGCGGACAAGCCCGTCGAGGTGTTGACGGCGAAGGGATCGCTCAGCAAGGGGGCCAGAGTCGAGGTCGCGACGGCCAGCAGGTCTTGTCCGGCCCCCGTCATATCCACCGCGAGGTGGGTCAGGCGGGCGAGGTTGCGCAGCCCACCGTTGCGGCTCACCAGGGCGTTGCCCATCCCCAGCGTCTGCGCCAACGTGGCGAAGTCGCTGTGCGCCGCCGCCAGATGCCCCTGGATGGCATCCTGGTTGGCGGGGTTCAGCAGCGCGGCGACGCCATCTTGGTTCACCAGCGCCTCGATTTTGCTCAGGTGGTTATAGCCATCCGACGCGGCGAAGGCGGCCCGCGCCAGGAAGGCCCCCGGCGCACAGACGCCGAAGAGCATGGTCATGATGAGTGCGATGATGATTGCCCGCGCGCCACGGCCCGACCGCCAGCGCCGCCCCAGCCAGCCGCCGCGCCGTCGCCGCTTGGGGGCGTTCGCCGCCAGGCGTCGCCCGACCTCGGGCAGCAGCGAGACGGCGGCGGGCGCGTCGTCATCGCCCTCCTCACCCCACCAGGCGGCCATGCGCTGCATGCGGTAATCCCACGAGGCATCGGCGCGCTCCCGTTCGCCATACGAGCCAATGGTGTGGTCGGGGCGATGGGCGGCGTCGCGCGGGGGGGCGGGCACGTCATCCGCGCGGGCGGGGCGACGCGGCGGCGCGGCGCGGTCATTGCGGTCGGGGGGGCGGTTGGGCGCGGCATCCCCCCGACCGGGCACGGAGGGGGAGGACCACTCCGGCCAGTCGCGGTCGCGGCGCGGCGCGGCATCGTGCGGGGGCCTGCGGGGGATGCGTCGTTCGTCCATGCCCATCCTATCGCTGGTACATTCGCCCACGAAAAAGGGGAGTGCGAGCAAGAGGGCAGGGACACGGTCGACATCACATCTACCGCACCGCACAGCGGGGGGAACGGCTCGCCCTCCCTACCTCTACAGATACTCCCCTAGTGCAAGAGGCGTGCCGCCCTAGCCCTGCGCGGGCCGTCATGACCGGGCAGATTTCGGGGGATAGCCGTGCCATCTTGGCGCTGATGTTCCCCGCGATACCAAGTCCGTCGTCGTGATTTGGGAATGAGCGAAATTCTCGCTTGCATTTTCTCAGGGAATTGTATATCATGTCCCCACGTCTCTGGTGGTACGCTTTGCAGGATCGCATTTCTCGGATGGAAACCGCGTCACGGTTGGACCCGCTTCCAGAAAGGCGACAATGGCGATGAAACACGTGCTGGTGATCGATGACGATGCCCAAACGCGGCGCTACCTCGCGGCGCTGCTGACTGACGAGGGGTATGATGTGCAAGAGGTGGGTGATGGCCACGAGGGCCTCGCCTTCCTGCGCACGGCTCCCTATAACTGTGTCGTGCTGCTCGATTACCTGATGCCGCATTTCAATGGCTTCGATGTCTTGCGGGCGGCCCATGGGCAGCCGGGGATGTTCCAACGGCACGCATTCATTATCATGACCTCACTGGGGGGGCGCATCGTGCCGGGGGAACTGGCGGTCCTCATGACGCGCCTCGACATTCCCCTGCTGCATAAGCCCTTCGACTTCGATGAGGTGCTCGAAGCGGTCGATGACTGCTGGCAGCGGTTGCCGTGACGCTTACAAAAAGGTCCTGGTGTGCGATGCCCCCCTTGGGCCATGGATTTGACGACGCGATGAGATTGCTCCTACTATCCTAGGGATCAATATGATAAGAGGAACACGATACCGATGGCGCACGTGTTAGTCGTCGAAAACGATGCGGGCAATCGCTTCACCCTGCACCAATTGATCGCGATGCAGGGGCACGCGGTCGTCTCGGTCGCGGGTGGGGCCGATGCCCTGCACCTGCTGCCCGCCCGTCCGCCGGGCATCGTGCTGCTGGACTACCGCATGCCTGATATCGATGGACACGATGTCATGCATTTCATCGCTGCCGATGTCCGGCTGCGGCGTTGCCAACAGGTGATCCTCGTCACCGCGTCGCCCCATGACCTTTCCCCCGCGACCCATGCCCTGCTGACGCTGCTTGCCGCCCCCGTCCTCGCCAAGCCCTTCATCGTCGATGTCTTGCCAGCGGCCCTCGCCGCCGCCGTGCGCCGCTTGCAGGGCGGCGACTGCCCGCCCACGCTCACCGAAAGCAACGCCTAGCGGGCCTTACCAATGGGTGAACCCGCGCCTGGGAGCGCGAAGCCCCCCGACACGAATTGCCGCGCGGCATCCTATCCCCTGGCAGACCAGTTCGGGACATTCGCCCCTGTGGGGGGCACCGCTTCACACGGTATGCTGAGTGGACACGAGACGAAGGATCGTTTCACCAGGAGGGCGCACCGCCATGAGTTTCTTTAGTTCACTCAGCATCAGTGGCTCGGGCCTCACCGCCGAGCAGACGCGTATGGACCTCATCTCTGACAACATCGCCAATGTCAATACGCTGCAAACCGCCGAGGGCGGCCCCTATCAGCGCGAAGAGGCGATCTTTACGCCCATGGGGACGGGCGACGCGGGCGCGCCACAGGCACCCGCCGTCCCCACACCGTTCGGAGGGCGGGCGCAGCCGCTGGCCTCGGGCGTGCAGGTGTCTTCCATCGCCACCGACCGTTCCACGGGACGGCTGGTCTATGACCCCACCAATCCTTTGGCGAATAAGACCGGCTATGTCACCTACCCCAATGTCAACCTCGTCACCGAGGTTTCTGACATGATGGGCGCGACGCGGGCCTATCAGGCCAATGTCACCGCGCTCAACGCCACCAAGGCGATGGCCGCCAAGGCGCTTGAGATCGGCCACTAGGCGCGCCACCAGTCCCCCTCGCGCATTTATCCCCCCTCAAAAAAAAGCATGACCCGCAGGAGAAACCACCATGAATCCCATTTCCATCGTGGGGCTGGGCTTGTCGCCCGTGCAGACGCCCCTGCCAACCGATGCCCTCAGCGCCGCGCCCGCTGCCCCCACTCAGGGGCCGAGCGGCACCTTCCAAAACTTCGGCGATCTGCTGGGCAACGCCGTCAACGCCATCAACAGCACCCAGGCGGCGGCAGACACCGCCGCAACGCAGCTCATCACCGGCCAGTCTACCGATCTGCACTCCGTCATGATCTCCATGGAAAAGGCCAAGGTCACGTTCGACCTGGGCGTGCAGGTCCGCAACAAATTGTTAGACGGGTACAATGAACTGATGCGCACCCAGGTGTAGGGGCCATCACGGATCGAACACGACGATCAGAAATCCCACGAAGGATACGAAAATTCGCGGAAAGTCGGTCGAACGCTCTTTCTCGTTTCCCATCCTTTCGTGTCTTTCGTGGGGTTTTCGTGGCCTTCGTGTTCGAAATGAAGCCCGCAATCCACCACCATGTCGCCATCTCCCCCCCGTTTCCTCATCGCATCATTTATAGGAGTGTCTCGCCATGCCAACCAATCCTGCGGCGCTACTCGAACGTGCCCGCACCGCGTGGAGGCGCATCTCACGGTCCCAGCAGATCGCGCTCGTCGTTGGCGTGGTCGTCTCGGTGGCGCTCGTGATCGGCTTCCTCTCGTGGTCGCAGCAGACCACCTATGGGGTGCTCTTTAGCAACCTGCAAAGCCAAGATGCCTCGGCCATCGTCGCCCAACTCAAGACCAGCAAGATCCCGTACCAGATCGCCAGCAACGGCACCGCCATCATGGTGCCCGCGAACATGGTCGACGAGACGCGCCTGATGCTGGCGGGCAACGGTCTGCCCAGCCAGGGCACCGTCGGCTTCGAGATCTTTGATAAAGCCAACCCGCTCACCATGACCGACTTCACCCAACAGCTCGACTATCAGCGCGGGTTGCAGGGCGAGTTGGCGCGGACGATCCAGCAGATCAACGGGGTGAATGCCGCGTGGGTCGCCATCGTCTTGCCACAAAGCTCGCTCTACACCGCCGCGCAGCAAGACCCCACCGCCTCCGTCACCGTGCGCATGAACCCTGGCTCCGCGCTGGACCCTGGCCAGGTGAAGGCGATGATGCACCTCGTCGCTAGCTCGGTGCAGGGGCTGAAGGCCCAGAACGTCACGGTGGTCGATACCAGCGGCACCAACCTCTCAGATGCCGTCAACGCGGGCAACCTGAGCAACGGCATCAATCCCTCGACCTATGGCACGGCGCTGGATGTCGAGCACCAATATGAGTCGACACTCGGCCAGCAGGCGTCGTCGATGCTGGGTACCGTGCTGGGGCCAGGCAAGGCCGTCATCCGGGTGAATGCCCTGCTGAACTGGGATACGTTGCAGCAAGATAGCACCACCTATCAGCCGAAGGACAACCCCATCGGCAACCAGACCACCAACAACATCAACACGAATGGCACAGGCACCACGACGGGCGGCATCCCTGGCACGGGCAGCAATCTGGTGCCGTCGCCCACCGTGACGGTGACGGGCACGCCGACGAGCGGCGGCAGCACCTATACCCAGGCCCAGGCCAACACCGTCTATGACGTGTCGCAGACCGTCGCGCACCTCAACAAAGCGCCTGGCTCGGTGCAGCGGCTGACCGTCGCCGTCTTTCTGGACGGCACCTATGACGCCGCGACCATCACCTCTATCCAAACCGCTGTGTCGAATGCGATGGGGCTGAGCACCACCCGCGGCGACCAGATCACCGTGTCGGCCCTGCCCTTTAACCACAGCACCGACATCGCCGCGCAAAACGCCCTGAAGGCGCAGCAGCAGCAAAACCAGATCGACCTCATCGCGCGGAGCGTCGCGCTGTCGCTGGTCGCCCTGGCCCTGTTCTTCTTTGCCTGGCGTGCCACCCATCGCCCGCAGCCGCGTCCGCAGGGGGCCAGCGTCGCCCTGGTGAACGAGGTTTCGCAGCTCTCCGGCCCCGATGGCAAGCCGCTGCTCGATGGCGCGTCGACCGTCCAGCCTGGCGAACAACCCTTGCTGATGACCAGCACCAACGACACCGCGACCTTCTTGGCGGCGGCC
>JBBQSR010000212.1:0-6779 GCA_038234855.1 Ktedonobacterales bacterium
GGTGCTGCAACACGGCGACCTGGACACCTATCACAACATCTGGCAGGCGTTCCGTCACTTCCGCTTTGCCTCGGCGGAAACCGTGGGTCCGCTACTGCTGGCTCTGGCGATCATCGGCCTGGTGGTGCTGCTCGTCCGCACGCGCCTCTCGCCCGAGGCCATCGCCACCCTCCCCTTCGCCGCGCCCTTCGCCTTCTACGTCGTCGCGCTCTACACCGGCCAGGCGGTCCTCTACGTCCCCGGCGCCTCCCCCGCCCACGCGGGCAGCCTCTTTTACAACGCCCGCTATGGCACCGAGATCGTCGCCCCCGTCGCCTTTTACCTGGCGACCCTCATCGGCCAGCAGGTGTGGGCACGCGTTGGGATGATCCTGCTCATCGCGGTGCAAAGCTTCCTCATCGCGCGGGGCGGCATCATCGCGCTGCAAGACGGCCAGTACGGCGCGTCCTGCGTGGCCGTGCGTCCTTCGGTCAATTTCCTGGCGCAGCACTACACGAGCGGCAACATTCTAGAGGACACCTACTTCAAGAATCCCCAACAATACGCCATCGTCGCCGGGGCGAAGCTCACCAACATCATCTACCAAGGCTCTGGCGCGCAATGGGATGCCGCCCTGCAAGACCCCGCCGCCAACGCGGATTGGGTGGTCATCCACAGCGGCGACCTCGTCGCGCAGCATGTGGATGTCACCAGTGTCGCCTTCCTGACACACTTCACCCCCGTCGCGCACGACAGTGACGGCGTCGCGCTCTATCACCGCACGGGTGCCCTTCTGGCGCAGCGCACCCTCCCCGCCGACTTCAACACCGCCCAGATGCAATGCAACACCACTGGTCATTAAAAAAAAGGACGCTCGCACACGAAGGGCACGAAAAACCAAGAAGAACACCAGAGGACGGAACGCGGAATGATGTGGGATGTGCGCGAAATAACGCGGAATAGCGCGATCTTGCCTCACCTCATTCCGCGTCTTCTCGCGGCGATCCCGCGTCATTCCGCGTTCCGTCCCATCCTCTCACACTCGCAAAAAGGAAGCTTCCCATCATGGCAACGACGACCCTAGCCCTCCCCCATAATGGCCGCTTGCGCGAGATGCTCAGCTTCGCGGCGGTGGGCGGCCTCAACACCGCGCTCGATTTCGCCGTGCTGAACGCGCTGATCTGGCTGACGCATCGCAATGGCGGCGCATGGCTCTTCGCCTTCGACGCGCTGGCCTTCACCGTGGGCATGGTCAGCAGCTATCTCTTGAATGCGCGCGTCACCTTTCGCCACCGCGCGGGTCGGTCGGCGGGCATGCTCGCGCGTTTCGCCGCCGTCAGCGTCGTGGGCCTCCTGCTGAACGCGGGCATCGTCCTGGCCCTGCGGATGTCCCTGGGCGGCGCGCTCCCCTTGTCCCTGCTCGTCAATGGCGGCAAACTCATCGCCACCGCCGCCTCGCTCATCTGGAACTATCTCGCCCTGCGCCGCTGGGTCTTCGTTGCCGATACCTCTCACTAAGAGGAGACGAAGACGCCGATGCGACGAATGCTGATGCTGAGCCTGGCTGCCCTCCTGCTGCTGAGCGGGTTGGCCGCGTGTGGCAGCGGTGGGGCCGCCACCACCACGGGCGCGATGGGTGGCAGCACCTGCCTGGGCAGCGGCGGCGGCGCATTCGTCCGCGCGAGTGGTGGAATGTTCGAGGTCGGCACCCAGCCCCTCGCCCTCTACGCCGCGACCATCTACCCCGATGTCACGCAGGGCACCAAGACCTATCGCGGCAGCGCCTGGGCACTGCCCACCTTCCCCGCCTACATCGACCAAATGCTCACCCAGGCGGCGGCGGCGGGCATCAACACCATCCGCGCGACCGACTTCCTCAGCGACACCGAGGACTGGCGCACCCCCACCATCTGGGCGAATATGGACTATCTGTTGTGCCACGCCCGCGCGCACAACATGCACGTCATCATCAGCCTGACGACCTTTGGCAAGATGCTCTACACCCAGGGCAATTTCCCCTATGACCCCGGTGCCTGGGGCGCACTACTCGACTTCGTGGGGCAACGCTACCGCAACGAACGCGCCCTCGCCTATTATGCCATCTCAGGCGAGGCCCTGCCGCCGAATGGTCGCGATCCCCTCCGCGCCACCGCCAACCAACTGCTCGCCTTTTACCGCGACACCTCGCTGCAACTGCGCACCGTCGATGCCGGACACCACCTCATCAGCACCGGCGGCCTGTCCTTCCTGAATGGCGACTATGGCATCCCCTGGCAAGACATCTTCGCCCTGCCCACCATCGACCTCGCCGCCATCCACGTCTACTCTGATGGCGACCGCGACATCACCCTGCCCAACGTCGCCGCCTGGTCCGCCCAAAACGACAAACCTTTCGTCATCGAGGAATTCGGCTTCCAGCAAAAGATGGGCGATGCCCCCCGCGCCGTCGCCTACGCCGACATCCTCACCCGCGCCCACACCGCCAAAGCCGCAGGCATCGGCTTCTGGAACCTCGGCCCCGAGGTCGTCGCCAAAAGCTACGACGTCAGCACCTCGACCCCCCTCACCTGGGCAGCGGTCAAGCACGGTGCACCATGAGAGCGAATGCAATTATATAGGACGCATTTTATCGACATTCAGTGGGTGGGCGGGTACGGTGGGCGGTTTCAACCGCCCGACTCCCCGGCTCCCTTACATCATCTGCAACATCTCCAAAACCCTGCCTCTGCCTACCTCGATCCGCCCCAGAATTTTGCGAAAATCGCTCACTAAAAAATCCCCCCTGCAAAAATAGTGGACAAGAGAACACCTCCGTACAAGGAACCGGTTCTCCACTCCACCACAAAAGGCAGGGCTTCTCAGATGTATCAGATGCATTGGTATGAGATCGATTTCACCCTTCGTTCCTCCGTGTCGCGGACCGTGCACGGCGACGACGTCGGCATGGTCGTCAATCGGCTGCTCAAGGAACTCTTTGGCACCATCGCCACCTTGCGCGTCTGGCAAGAGGGCGACAAATGGCTCGGCTTCGCCCAATGTGCCATGCACAACGGCGAACTTCCCTTCGCGGAACTCGAAGAAATCGCATTGACAATCAAAGAGGGAATCGCTAAAATGTGGCAAGAATCACTTCACGACAGCAGCACCGTGGAAAACGTCACCGTCGCATCCTGCATGCGCGCGCCAGAGTCCTATTCCCCCTTTCCCCTGGCGAGTTAAAGCGGATGGGCGGCCATATGCTAGGAGGCATCCCCCATGACCCGTGGCCGCCCATCCTCGACCCCGCCGACACCCGCCGCCATTTTTTTTGAGGCGTGTCGTCACCAGCGCCGTCCCCCCCGCACCCGCACCGAGATTGCCGCATCCATCGGCAAGCAGCCATCCTATCTGACGCAGTTGTTGGGGGGTAAGGTCCGGTCTGAGACGCACGCCAACCTCAACACCATGGGGATATTGATGGGCATGTCCGACACCACACGACGCGAATTTCTGGCGCTCTTGGCAGCGGCAGGCGTGCAGATCATCCGCCGCCAGCCACCACAACACCAGCGCAAAACCAACCTGGAACTCTACCAAGCGCGTTACCAAGACCTGGAACGCGTCCTCATGCTCGGCGACAGCGACTACGTCAAACGCGAGGCGCGCACGATCTATCGCGAACTGAACCCCGAACTGTTTCCCCTCAGTGACCGGCAGCGCGTGGCACGCATCCGCCAGCAATATGGCAACCTCTTGATCGAGGCCCGCGAGATGACGAGCGTCTGGTTCAGCCGCACGCGCAACATCGAACTGAATATCCAAGTCTGGAGCGACCTGGACCGCTATAGCCCCGATAACAGCAGCTTCGCCGACGAACGCACCATGCTCTTGATCCGGCGGGCCATCCAACTGCGCGAACAATCCGATGGCATCGTCAACGCGCTAGGCGCGATCCCCCTCGCCCAGAAATTCAGCGAGTTTCGCGACAGCAACGCCATTTTCACTGACGCCACCGCGTCGCTCCATGCCCTGAATGACCCCGTCATTCGCTTCGTGCGCGATCTGCAACACAACCACTTCCATGCCGTCATCGGCCACGAAGTCCGCTGGACATCAGAGATGGAGCAGATCGCACGGCGCATCGACAGCACCCGCCCCAATATCAGCGAACACCAATACGAAAAGCTGATGGCCCTTTTCCATTACTTCTCCGCGACGGGCCTCAAGCGCATCGTCTGGGACATGCGCAAAAGCAAAGCGGAAACCAAACGCGGCCAGTTAGCGGACCAAGCATTGACCCACATCCAAAATTTCCAAAAAAACCGACAGGTACATGACGCTTTCCGCACCGCCAACTTCCATGGTGGCAGCATCTCAGCCGCCCATGCCGACCTGCTCCTCGGTGTCGTTCGCGCGGAGATCATGATCTGGATCAACCCGCAAACCGCCGTCTCGGCCTTCGACGCCTTGCGGCCCCAAGCCGACCGCATCTACCCCGCCCTCATCAACAAGATCGAGCTCGACCGCAGCTTCGCCCTGGGCAACCCCGACTACATCAACACCAAGGGCGAGCGTTCCCGCTGACCCCCCCCCACCCAAACCGAACCATAATATCTGGGGAAAAATCCCCACCCGCCCGAAAAAATTTCGGGCGACGACCCTTCCTCACGCCACCAAATCCGTCCCCAAAAGTCCCAATTCCGCCAGTTTTTCGGCCCCAACTTTCCCAACGTCACCCCCCCTTTTCGGGTCGCGAGCCTTGGCGTAGCGCCACTTGTACCCCTCGCGCGGCATCGCTGCGTCTTGTGGTCGTCTCGGCCCCATCGCTCACCCTGGGCTTCCGGTCCCCATAATGCACTATAGGGACATCGGCGGGGATCGCCACCGAAATCATTTCGGCCAGCACAGTGAAGGAGCACCAACATGTCGCCAGCACGCAATATCGTCAATTTCCCCAAAAAGGCCACGAAGCAAGATGCCATGGAGTATGAGGCCAGCGCCGATCTCTTGGCGGAACTCGAAACCGAGCGCGCCGAGGAAATGGACCGGGGCATGGATGACGCTGTTAAGCAATATCTCAAAGAGATTGGCCGCTATCCACTGCTAAAGGGTGAAGAGGAACTTTATCTCGCCGAGCGCATCGCCAATGGCGACGACAACGCCAAGCGCAAACTGATCGAAGCCAACCTCCGCCTCGTCGTCAGCATCGCCAAACGCTACTCCAGCCAGGGCCTCCCACTGCTCGACCTCGTGCAAGAGGGCAACATGGGTCTGATGCGCGCCGCCCAGAAATTCGACTACAAGCGCCGCAACCGCTTCAGCACCTACGCGACCTGGTGGATTCGCCAAGCCATCAGCCGCGCCATCGCCGAGCATTCGCGCACCATCCACATCCCCGTCCACGTCGTTGAACTCATCTACAAGATGAAGCGCATCAGCCGCAAGATCTACCAAGATACCGGCGTCGAGGCCACCCCCGAGGTCATCGCCGCCGAGGTCGGTCTGCCCAAGGAGCGCGTCATCGAACTGCTCAGCATGTCCGAGCAACCCATCTCGCTCGACGCCCCCATGGCCGACGACGAGCAATATCACCTCGCCGACGTGCTTGAGGATCACACCTCCGTCGCCCCCGTCGACGCCGTCGCCCGCCAGTCCATGCGCGACCAGATCAATCACGCGCTGGCCACCTTGCAGCCCCGCGAACGCCTCATCATCGAGATGCGCAACGGCCTCCTCGACGGCCACGCCTACACCCTCGAAGAGGTCAGCCGCGAGTTCCAACTCACCCGCGAACGCATCCGCCAGATCGAGGTAAAGGCCCTCCGCAAACTCCGCACCCCCGCTTACGCCCCCCTCCTCAAAGAATACGCCTCCTAAAAAGGGAAAGAAAGGGACGAGAACGCGAGATATGATCGAGAAGACGTGAAGTGGTTTTTCATTATTTCGCGTCTTCTCGCCCCATTCCGCGTTATTTCGCGTTCTCGTCTCTCTACCCCCTACACATCATCCGGCACCGGCGCGTCATGCCCGACCTTTTCGATGTGCGCGCCCAGCGACTTCAGCTTCGCGTCCAGTTGCTCATACCCGCGCTCGATATGCTCGATGCCATACACATTCGAGACACCCGTCGCGCACAGCGCCGCCACGATGTACGAGCACCCCGCCCGGATGTCGGGGATGTCCAGCGTCGTCCCGTGCAGCGGCGTCGGCCCGCGAATGATGGCGCTGTGGTAAAACTCGCGCTCGCGGAAGCGGCACGGCAGCTCGCCCAGGCACTTCGAGTACAGCCCGATATCCGCGCCCATCTGCCGCAGCGTGCTCGTGTAGCCAAAGCGATCCTCGTACAGCGTCTCGTGCACCACCGACATCCCCTGCGTCTGCGTCAGCAACACCGTGAAGGGCTGCTGCCAATCCGTCATGAAGCCCGGATGTACATCCGTTTCCAGCGCGATAGATTTCGGCGGCCACGCCCCACCCCCGAAACGGATGCCATCATCTTCCACCGTAAAGTCCAGCCCGATGCGGTACAGCGTGTTCAGGAAGGTCAGCAGGTGGTCCTGGTTGGCATCCAGCAGCTTCACCTCGCCATGCGTCACATAGGCCGCGACCGCCAGCGACACCGCCTCCATCCGGTCCGCGAGGATGCGATGGTCCGCCCCATGCAGCCGCTGCACCCCCTCGATCACGATCTTGCGGTCGGTGCGCTGCTCGATGATCGCCCCCATCTTTTGCAGGAACTTCACCAGATCGATGATCTCCGGCTCGATGGCCGCGTTTTGGATGATGGTGACGCCCTTCGCCATCGTCGCGGCGATGATCAG
>JBBQSR010000213.1:0-6728 GCA_038234855.1 Ktedonobacterales bacterium
TTTCCATCGCACTCGCGACATTGGGGACAGCGGCACTGCCCGTGGCGAATGTCTTCTTTGTGGCGGGTAATCTTCATTCGTCCATCGCCTTCTTGGGCTTCCTGACGACCGCGTTGGGTCTGGGGGCGATCCTCGGCTCGATCATTGGCCCACCAATCGTGCAGCGGATGGGCGAAGCGCGTGTGTTTTGGCTGAGCCTCTATGCCGATGGTATCGGCCTGATCATCTATTCGCGCCTCACCAATCCGTACATCGCCATCGGATTGCTCTTCGTGTTGGGCATTGGCACTGGCCTCTTCAATCTGGCTCTCGCGCCGCTGGTCTTCCGCTTGACACCGCGCGCTATGATGGGCCGCACGACCGCCGTGCGAACCTCGTTCGTGACGACGGCGAACTTCATCGGCACGGTGGCGACGGGCATCTTGATCGCCACAGCCTTCCATGGCTTGCACATCGAGGCGCTGGGGACGGTCTTTGGCCCGGTCGATTCGGTGCTGCTGCTGGCGGGCGTCATTGCCCTGCTGAGCGCGATCTACGCGATGTTCAACGTCACCAATCCGCCGCCGCCCGCCGCCCAGGCTCAGGCTGCCGAGCCGGTGCCAGTGGACGCGGCGCTGGTGAATGAGCTGATCGTCAATTCCGAAGGCATCGTGCCGTAAACCAAGGGGGCACGCAGGGACGCGCGCCCACGGGAAAGAGCCGACATTCGCCATTAGGCGACAGGGGAACGGGAGTCTATGCAGATCAAAAATGTCGAGGATATCTATCCTCTGTCGCCGACCCAGCAAGGGATGCTCTTTCATACGCTCTATGCCCAAGAGGCGGGCATCTATTGCGTCCAGTTTGGCATCACCTTCGGTGCCGCGCTCGATGTCGCCGCGTGGCGAGCGGCATGGGAGGCCGTGGTGGCGCGGCACCCGATCCTCCGCAGCGCCTTCATCTGGGAGGGCCAGGAGGAACCGCTCCAGGTGGTGCGCCAACAGGTGACGCTGACCTGGGACGAACAGAACTGGCAGGGCCTCACCGCAGAGGAACAAGCCACACGCCTAGCGGACTTCCTGGCGACCGATCGCGCGCGGGGCTTCACCCTGGCGAAGGCTCCGCTGATGCGGATGACACTGCTGCGGCTGGCCCCCGACAAGCTCCACTTCATCTGGTCGTACCATCACCTGCTGCTGGACGGCACGTCGAATGGTCTGGTCATCGACGAGGTGCTCGCCAGCTACGCGGCCATCGCGGCGGGGCAGACGCCCGCGCTGCCCGCCCTGCGCCCCTACCGCGAATACATCGCCTGGGTGCAAGAGCAAGACCTCGCCGCCGCCGAGGCCTTTTGGCGGCAACATCTGGCGGGTTTCACCACCGCGACGCCGCTGACGGTGGGCAAGCTGGCCCCCACCACCGACGCGACGGCCCAGAACGGCGAACTCGAAACGTCCGTCTCGCGCGACCTGACGGACGCGCTACAACGGTTCGCGCGCCAGCACCAGTTGACGCTCAACACCGTCTTGCAGGGGGCCTGGGCACTGGTGCTGAGCCGCTATAGCGGCGAGGAGGATGTCGTCTATGGCATCACCGCCTCGACGCGGCCCCCCGCCCTACCCGGCGCGGAAGCGATGGTGGGCCTCTTCATCAACACCGTGCCCCTGCGCGTGGCGGTGCCCCAGAGCGAGCGCGTCTTGCCCTGGCTAAAATCCGTGCAAGCGGCCCAGGTCGAGACGCGCCAATTCGACTATAGCCCGCTGGTGCAGGTGCAGGGATGGAGCGCGGTGGCACGCGGCCAGCCGCTCTTCGAGAGCCTGATGGTCTTCGAGAATTACGTGGTGGCAACGCAGCAGACCAATGGCGCGAGCGCGCTGCCCCCGCTGTCGATGTGGTGGGGCGCGGAACAAGCGATCTATCCGCTGACCCTGACGGTGGCCCCCAACGCCGAACTGACCCTGCGCCTCAACTACGAGACGCAACGGTTCGACCACGCGACCATCGAGCGACTGGCGGGGCATCTGCGGCAGGTGCTGGCGGGCATCATCGCGGACCCGGATCGGCGGCTGGCCGACATCGCGCTCATCACCGATGCCGAACGCCAGCAAGTGCTGGTGGACTGGAATGCGACGGGGACGAACTATCCGCGCGACGCGACCATCCAGGCACTCTTCGAAGGCTGCGCGGCGGCCACGCCCGACACCATCGCGGTCGTTTATGCTGACGCGCAACTGAGCTACGCCGAACTGAATCGCCGCGCGAACCAACTCGCCCACCATCTGCGCGGGCTGGGCGTGGGGCCAGATGTCGCGGTGGGCGTCAGCCTGGACCGCTCGCTGGAACTCATCATCAGTTTGGTCGGCATCGTCAAGGCGGGTGGCATCTACGTGCCGTTCGACCCGACCTACCCGCCGGAGCGCATCGCCTTCATGGTAGATGACGCGCGGATGGCCGTGCTGCTGACGCGAGCTGACCTGCAAGCGCAACTGCCGCCCAGCGACGTGCCGCGCGTCTTGATCGACCAGGATTGGCCGCAGATCGCCGGGCAGCCGACCACGAATCCCCAGGCAGGGACGCTACCGCAGCACGTCGCCTACGTCAACTATACCTCTGGCTCGACCGGGCTGCCCAAGGGCGTGCAGACGCCGCATCAGGCGGTGGTGCGGCTGGTGCGCGGCAACACCTTCGCGCGGCTCACCGCCGACGAGGTCTTCTTGCAATTCGCCACCGTCTCCTTCGACGCGGCCACGCTGGAGGTCTGGGGGCCGCTGCTCAACAGTGGTCGGCTGGTGGTCTACCCAGCAGCCAACCTCGCGCTGGATGAGCTCAGCCGCGTGCTAGTGCGCTATGGCGTCACGACGCTGTGGCTGACCGCTGGCCTCTTTCACGCGATGGTCGATGAGCAACTGGCGGGGTTGCGCAACGTGCGGCAATTGCTGGCGGGCGGCGATGTGCTGTCGGTGCCGCACGTAGTAAAGGTGCTGCAAACCTATCCGGGTAACACGCTGATCAATGGCTATGGCCCCACCGAGGGCACGACCTTCACCTGCTGCTATCCGATGACCGATCCGGCGCAGGTGGGCGCGACCGTCGCCATCGGCAAGCCCATCGCTAACACGCAGATCTTCATCCTCGATGGCGCGCAGCAGCCCGTCCCGGTGGGCGTGCCGGGGGAACTGCACATCGGTGGGGCGGGGCTGGCGCGCGGCTATCTGCGCCGCCCCGAACTGACGGCGGAACGCTTCGTGCCGCACCCCTTCAGTGCCGAGCCGGGGGCCAGGCTGTACCGCACGGGCGACCTGGTACGCTGGCTGCCGGATGGCAACGTCGAATTCATGGGGCGCATCGACCAGCAGGTGAAGCTGCGCGGCTACCGCGTGGAGCCAGGCGAGATCGAGGCGCTGCTGGTCAGCCACCCCGACATCCAGGCCGCCGCTGTCATCGTGTGGCAGGCCCCCGATTCGCGCGATCAGCGGTTGGTGGCGTATGTCGTCTTCCGCCCCGGCACCGCGCTCAGCAGCAACGAACTCTACGATTTCTTGAAGCAAAAGCTGCCGATCTACATGGTGCCGGCAGCCTTCGTGGAGTTGCCCGCGCTGCCGCTTTCCGCCACGGGCAAGGTCGACCGCAGCGCGCTCCCCCCGCCCGATGACGCGGGCACGCTGGTGACGAAGACCTATGTCGCCCCGCGCAACCGCGTGGAGGAAGAATTAGCGCAGATCTGGGTCGAGGTGCTACACGTGCCCCAGGTCGGCGTCGAAGACAACTTCTTCGAGCTGGGCGGCCATTCGCTGCTGGCGACGCAGGTGACATCGCGCATCCGCGATCACTTCGCCACGGAGATGCCCGTCTGGGCGATCTTCGAGGCGCAGACGGTCGCGCTGCTGGCCCTGGCGATCATCGACAAGAAGATCGCCGATGCCGACAGCGCCACGCTGGCCCAGGCATTCGGGGCGGTGAGCGATTAAGATGGGGTGAGTGATAGAAAGTGCATGGCAACGGGACGGCTGGCGGTTAAAACCTCCCAGGAGGTCGGTTCCACGGGGGCAACGCCCTCTCGGTCGCAGTCTACGCTGACGCGTCAGCCCCCTGTGCCGCGCCTGAACGCTGCGACGAGGGTGGCGTGATCGTGCACATCATGCTTGATCAATGATTCGGAACAATGCCCTAACAGGCACAGAGATATGGTGATGTCCCCCTTGCCGGACCCTGCTGATGGGTCGGGCAGCGCATGAAGGAGCGGTCGGTGAGCGATCTCGATTACGGTCAACGCGCTACAGCCCTGTCGGCTGAAGAGAAACTGGCGCTATTCGAGCGGCTGTCGGGCAACGATGCCCCGGCGACGCCCGCCACCGGGGCGATCACCCGGCAGAGCCGCGCGGGGCACACGTTTCCGTTGTCGTTCTCGCAGCAGCGGTTGTGGTTTTTGGAGCAGTTCGACCCCGACACCACGCTCTATAGCATCCCCATGGCCTATGTCTTCGCCGGGCACCTAGACGCCGCCGCGCTGGCGCGGGCGTTGACGGCGCTGGTGGCGCGGCACGAGACGCTGCGCACCACCTTCGTCGCGCTGGATGGCGATGTGCCGCAGCAGGTGATCGCGCCGCCACGCGCGGTCGCGCTGCCGATCATCGATCTGCGCACGCTGGCCGCCGCCCCGCGCGAGGCCGAGGCACTGCGGCTGGTGCGGCAAGAGGCGGCACGACCATTCAACCTCGCCACTGGCCCGCTGTTGCGGCTGCATCTGCTCCGCTTGGCGGATGATGAGCATATCTTGCTGCTGAGCCTGCACCACATCATCTCGGATGGCTGGTCGAATGGCGTGCTGCTGCGCGAACTGACGACGCTCTACCACACCTTCGCGGCGGGGGCGACGGAGGCCCAGGCGGCGTTGCCGGACCTGCCGATCCAATACGCCGACTTCGCGGTGTGGCAGCGCGAATGGCTGCAAGGCGCAGTGCTGGAAAAGCAGTTGGCCTATTGGCGCGGCAAGCTGGCCGACATCCCCGTGCTGCAATTGCCGACGGATCGCCCTCGCCCGGTCATCCAGACGGTCAGCGGCGCGGCGTATTCGCGCCAACTGTCGCCCGCGCTCTCTGAGCAACTGACGGCACTGGGCCGCGCCGAAAAGGGCACGCTGTATATGGTGCTTCTCGCGGCCTTCGATGTGCTGCTGGCGCGCTATAGCGGGCAAGACGACATCGCGGTCGGCTCGGCCATCGCCAACCGCAACCGCGCGGATATCGAGAACCTGATCGGCTTCTTCGTCAATACGCTGGTGCTGCGCGCCGACCTGTCAGGGAACCCCACCTTCCGCGAGGTGCTGCGCCGCGTGCGCCAGACCGCGCTGGAAGCCTATGCCAACCAAGACTTCCCCTTCGAGCAGTTGGTCGAGGAATTGCAGACGGTGCGCGACCTGAGCGGCAACCCGCTCTTCCAGGTGATGCTGACGCTGCAAAACGCCCCCACGGGCGACACGCCGAATGCCGACCTCACCATTACCCCGCTCGACATCGAGATCCGTACCTCGAAATTCGACCTGACGGTCTACGTCATCCAGACGCCGAACGGCTTGCTGCTGGACGCCGAGTATAAGAGCGATCTCTTCGATGAAGCGACCATCGCGCGGATGCTGGCACATATGGAGGTCATCTTGACGGCGGCGGTGGCGAACCCCGACCAGCCCATCGCCACCATGCCGCTGCTGACCGCCCCCGAACGCCAGCAATTGCTGCGCGACTGGAACGCCACCCAGGCCACCGTGCCGACGGATCGCACCATTCACCAGATCATCGCGGAGCAGGCGGCACGCACACCCAACGCCGTCGCGGTGCAAGACAGCGCAAGCACGCTGACCTATCGCGAACTGAACGAGCGCGCCAACCAACTGGCCCGCTATCTGACGCAGCACGGCGTCGGCCCCGATCAGCCCGTGGGGCTGTGCGTCAACCGCTCGACGGAGATGCTGGTGGCGATGCTCGGCATCCTCAAGGCGGGCGGGGCGTATGTGCCGCTCGATCCGGCGTACCCCGAGGAGCGACTGGCCTTCATGGTGGTCGACGCGGAACTGGCGCTGCTCGTCACGCAAACGGCCACGGCGCAGACGCTGCCCGCCTTCACCGGCCAACGCCTCGTGCTAGAGGACGCGTGGCCGACGATCAGCCAACTAGAGGCCAGCGATGCGCCCACGGCGGTGCTGCCCAGCCATCTAGCGTACATCATCTATACCTCTGGTTCGACGGGCGTGCCGAAGGGCGTGCAAATCCCCCATGCCACCGTGGTCAACTTCCTGGCGACGATGGCGCAGCGCCCCGGCATGACCGCGCAGGATGTCGGGTTGGCGCTCACCAGCATCTCATTCGACATCGCCGGACTCGAAATCTATCTGCCGCTGACGGTGGGCGCGCGCGTCGTGGTCGTCAGCCGCGAGGTGGCGACGGATGCCAGCGAACTGGCGCGCGTCATCAGCGACACGGGCGTGACGCTGTTGCAGGCGACGCCCGCCACGTGGCGCGGTTTGCTCGATTCCGGCTGGCACGGCAGCGCCGCGCTGAAGATGCTGTGTGGTGGTGAGGCGCTCAGCCGCGATCTGGCGAACTCCCTGCTGGCGCAAGGGGGCAGCCTGTGGAATATGTATGGCCCCACCGAGACGACGATCTGGTCCACCATCGACCAGATCACCAGCACCGAGGGGCCGATCTTGATCGGTCGCCCCATCGCCAATACCCAGGTCTACATCCTCGATCCGC
>JBBQSR010000214.1:0-6722 GCA_038234855.1 Ktedonobacterales bacterium
GTGATGACCATGGTGATGGTCGACCCCAGCCCGCGCGCCTCGCGGTGATCGTGGCCATAGGTGACGATGGCCTCGTTGGCCCGCCGCACCGCCGCCCCCAGGTAGCCATGGTAATGCTCGGTCGCCGCCGTTTCGGGCAAAAAGACCGTGGTGCGTTCGCCATCGCCCTCCGCCTGGGTTCCCAGCCGCATGGTGGGCTGCGCGGTGCTGGGTGCCAGCAGTGGCTCCAGTTCGGCGCGCACGGTCGCCACGGCGATGCGGCTGGCCTCGTCGCCCGCCTTATAGCCCCCCATGCCGTCGGCCACCACCAGCAGCGCCATATCGTCATGGGGCGGATTAGCGACCTGGATGTAGTGGTTGTCTTCGTTGCGGTCGCGAACCGCGCCAGGGTCGGTCTGGCTGACGGCGGTGATGTGCAGCGGCATGGCGAAATGGGCCTCCTGCTAGGATACGAGCATTATAGGCAACAGGATATCACGCTTTGGGCTGTTACGCCAGGGCACCGGGGGTGAAGTGGCTCACACCTCGCCGCTCACGCGGCATCGCAGCGGATGCGCGTCCGCCCTGACCGCTGCTCACGACGAAGGGCAGCGATGGAGCGTGCCATCGCTGCCAGAACTCTCGCCACTGCCGCGCTACGCCAAGGCCATTTCGCGCTCCTCGACGCGGACGGGGTATTGGCCCGTCAGGCAGCCGGTGCAGAACTGCTCAGGCGGCAGGTTGGTCGCCCCGATGAGGCCATCCAGGCTGAGGTAGTGCAGGCTATCCGCGCCGATGTGCTGGCGGATGTTTTCGACCGAGCCGAGGCGGGCGGCGATCAATTGGTCTTCCTGCGCGACATCGATGCCCAGGTAGCAGGGGTGGCGGAAGGGTGGCGAGGTGACGCCGACGTGTACCTCCGCCGCGCCCGCGTCGCGCAGCATCTGCACCAACTGGCGCGTGGTGGTGCCACGCACGATGCTATCATCGATCATGATGACGCGTTTACCCGTCAGCACGTCGGGCAGGGCGTTGAACTTGATGCGCACGCCCAGGTCGCGCAGGTGCTGCTCGGGCTGGATGAAGGTGCGCCCGACATAGCGATTCTTGATCAGCCCCTCCGCGTAGGGGAGCTTGCGGGCGGCGGCGTAGCCGGTGGCGGCAGGAGTCGCTGAGTCGGGCACGGCGATGACGAGGTCGACCTCCACCGGAAATTCCTTAGCCAGCGCGACGCCCATCCGTTGTCGGGCGGCATACAAAGAACCCGCACCGGAGATGCTGTCGGGGCGGGAAAAGTAGATATATTCGAAGAGGCAGCTCGCCCGTTTACGGGGCGGCGTGCCCTGCATGCTGATCAAATGGTCCGGCCCGGCCCCATCGATGCGTAAAATCTCGCCAGGGTTCACCTCGCGCACATAGCGCGCGCCGACGATCTGCAAGCCGCACGACTCCGAAGCGACGACCCAGTGTTCGTCGCGCTGGCCCAGGACCAGCGGGCGCACCGCGTAGGGGTCGCGCACGGCGTACAGCGCCTCGCGCGTGAGGATGACCAAGCTATACGCGGCGGAAAGTTGGGGCATCACCTGTCGCAGTCGGTCTTCCCATGTGTCGCCGGTGGCCAGCAACATCAGCCGCCCGATGATCTCGCTGTCGCTGTCTGACTCTAAGGCGACGCCCTGGCGTTGCAGGCGGCGGGTGAGGGCGACGGCGTTCGCCAGGTTGCCGTTGTGCGCCAGGGCAAAGTCGCCCAACTGCGGGTCGTGCATGCGGATGGGCTGGGCATTGCAGATGGCGCTGCCACCCGTGGTGGAGTAGCGCGTGTGGCCGATGGCGATGTGACCGCGTAGGTCAGCCATGGCCTCTTTGGTGAAGACCTGATTCACCAAACCCATGTCGAGGTGGCTGCGCATGTGCTCGCCGTCGGAAACGGCGATGCCTGCGCTCTCTTGCCCGCGATGTTGCAGGGCGAAGAGGCCAAAGAAGGTATCATTGGCGACATCATAGCCAGGGGCATAGATGCCAAAGACCCCACACGCTTCATGGGGATGTTCCAGTTCTTCGAATGCGTCCACGCGGCTCCTCGCTTCTTGGGTCTTTTGCTTCGACGGGTTATCCCTATTGTACAATCGATAACCTGCCATTAACAATGGACAACGGCAAAAAGCGTGATTTTCCCAGGAAAAAGTCACCCCGTCAGCGGGCTATGAGCACCGGCATCTGCAGGCGACTGTCGCGGATGTGGCCACCATACACCCCACCCAGGATGGCGATGACGGCGACCTCGGCGGGCGCGAAGACTGATGCCAGCGACGCCTGGGGCGTGGCGTCGTCGCTGGCGGCGCGGGGCAGCGCGGCAGGGCGCTGGGGCAGCAGCAGCGGGGGCGCGGCGGCGTGGCGCAGCTCCGCCGCGATGAGGTTCAGCAGTTCGGCGATGTCCATCTCCAGTGCGCGGGCCAGTTCCTCTAGCACGCGGGCCGAGGGATATTTCTTGCCCCGCTCGATCTCGCCCAGATAGACGACGGAGAGGGCCGAGCGCGCGGCGAGTTCCTTCAGCTTCAGGCGGCGTTCGCGGCGGGCGCGGCGGATCGTCGTGCCAACGGTTGCTTGCAGATCGGCCATGGGGCACCCTCCTCAAGGAAAACGATGCTCACAGCATCGATGCGGCGTGGGGGATGCTGTGAGCATCCCTTTTGCCTCCAATCATAACCCATCCCCGCGCTATCCTTCAAGGGCGGGGGGAATGGCCCCAGCCACGGAGCCGAGCGCGAAGGCCACGACACCCCACGAAAATGCAGAAAGAGGAGCACGTGCCATGAGTTTTCGCACATCCATTCCGACGCCGGTCGTTTTCGAGCGGGCCGACGCGCCGCGCGCCATCTGGGAATATCGCGTCGAAGAGGTGGACCTGCGCGAGGCCCCGCCACTGAGCGAGGCGACGCTGAACGACCTGGGGCGCGAGGGCTGGCTGCTGGCGAGCCTGGTAGAGGATGCCAAGCGGTCGCGGCTGCACTATCATTTCGTGCGGGCGGCATAGGGCAGCCCGGCGCCGCAGCGTGCAGACGCGACAGCGAGTTTGGAGCGAGGAGAAGTGAGTATGACAACGGGATATGACGCGCGGATGGTGATCCCCACGGTGATCGAGCAGAGTGCGCGAGGCGAACGGGCCTATGACCTGTTTTCGCGGCTGCTGCGCGAACGCATCGTGCTGGTGAATGGGGCCATCGAGGAAAATCTGGCGAGCCTGGTCGTCGCGGAATTGCTCTTTTTGTCGAGCGAGAGCGATGAGCAGCCGATCAATGTGCACATCAATTCGCCGGGGGGCGTCATCGTGGCGGGCATGGCGATCTATGACACCATGCGGTCGATGCGCTGCCCCGTCATCACCACCTGCGTGGGGATGGCCGCCAGCTTTGGGACGATCTTGCTAATGGCGGGCGATCCGGGGCGGCGCTATTCGTTGCCGCACGCGCGCATCCACATGCATCAGCCGCTCATCTCGGGCGGGGGCATCAGCGGGCAGGTGACGGATATCGACATCCACGCGCGCGAGATGTTGCGGACGCGCGAGATCATCAATGACATCGTCGCGCTGCACACCGGGCAGCCGTTGGAGCGCATCCAGCGCGACACCGAGCGCGACTTTTTTCTCAGCGCCGACGAGGCCCGCGACTATGGCGTCATCGACGAGGTGCTGACGCTGCAAGACTGGCAGACGCGCGGACGACGCTGAGCCGTCACACCGGCTGGATGTCGGCGACCGAGGCGGCGATATGGGTGGGGCGATAGGGGAATCGCTCCACCTGATCGCGCTGCGTGACGCCAGACAGCACGAGGATGGTACGCATGCCCGCCTCCGTCCCCGAGATCACATCCGTATCCATGCGGTCGCCGATCATCACCGACGTCTCGGAGTGACCACCGAGTTGGCGGATGGCCGAGCGCATCATCAGCGGATTGGGCTTGCCGACGTAATAGGGCTTCACCCCGGTGGCCTCGGCGATGAGCGCGGCGACGGCCCCCGTGGCAGGCACCAGCCCCGTCTCGCTGGGGCCGACGACATCGGGGTTCGTGGCGATGAAGCGCGCCCCGCCCGCGATGAGGCGGATGGCCTGGGTCAGCCGCTGAAAGCTATACGTCACCGTCTCGCCCAGCACGACATAGTCGGGGTTTTGGTCGGACAAGATGTAGCCCATGTCGTGCAGCGCGGTCGTCAACCCCGCCTCGCCGATGACGTAGGCGCTGCCATCCGGCTTTTGCTGTTTCAGGAATTGCGCGGTCGCAAGGCCCGAGGTATACAGTTCGTTGGCCTCGACCGCCAGGCCGATGCGCGCCAGCCGCGCCTGGAGGTCGCGTGGGGTATACATGGAATTATTGGTGAGGATGAGGAAAGGTTTGCCCGCCGCGCGCAGCCGCGCGATGAAGCCATCCGCGCCGGGGATGAGGTGCGTGCCACGGATCAGCACGCCATCCATATCCATCAGATAGGTCGCCACACCCTGCGGCGCGATCGGTTCGCTCATTGGGGGTGTCTCGCTTTCGCTCGTCGGGGGGGGTGGGCACGCCCACCACGATGCTGCTCGATAGGCCGTCGTCTGCCCCCACTATAGCATGTGATTGTGAACGCGGTGTAATGGGCGCGCGGGGCGTACACGGCCACATTTCTCGCCACGGCTGGCTGGCATGAGCAATGCACCACCGGTCTCGCACAATGGTGAGCAAGTGATGAGGCACGGTGGCTGCGTGCCGCACAAGCATCGATCTGCCGCCGCGTGCGCCACGACCACGCGCCTTGTAGCTGGCACTCCCCTACTGGTCGTCCAGGGACATGAAGAGGTTGTTCAGCGACTCGCAGAGGGTGGGGTGGGCGAAGGTGGCGTCGCGCAGCGCGGTGTAGGGCAGGTGGCCCATCATCGCGATTTGCAGCGCCGACATGATCTCACCGCCCTCGATGCCCAGGATGGCCGCGCCCAGGATCTGCTGCGAATCGGCATCGACGATGGCCTTCATGAAGCCGCGCGTCTCTGCCGTCTCGATGGCGCGGGCGACGCTGTCCATTCCTAGCTTGGCGACGCGGATGTTGCGGCCCGCGTCGCGCGCCTCGCGCTCCGTCAGCCCCACGCGCCCCAACTGCGGATCGATGAAGACGGTGTAAACGAGCGGGCGATCCGCCGTGGTGCGTCCGCCGCCCTCCAGCAGATTCGCTCGCAAGATGCGGAAGTCGTCATAAGACACGTGGGTGAAGGCGGGGCCACCCTTCACATCGCCCAGGGCGTAGATGCCGGGGACGTTCGTTTCCAGCAGGTCGTTCGCGGTGATGTAGCCTTTGTCGTCGGTCGCCACGCCCGCCGCGCCCAGGTTTAGGTCCGCCGTGCTCGGTTCGCGGCCCGTCGCAACTAATAGATGCGAGCCGGTGATGGTGCGCGGGCCATCTGGCGTGCTGACGGTGAGGGTCAGCCCCAACCCCTGCGCGCGGGCCACCGATTGCGTGGTCGCATTCAGCAAGATGGTGATGCCGTCCTCTTGCAGGATCTGCACGACGCCCTCGGCCACGTCGTCGTCTTCGCGGGCAAGCAGGTGCGGACCTCGGTTGATGACCGTGACGCGGCTGCCGAAGCGGCGAAACATCTGCCCGAACTCTAGCCCCACGTAGCCGCCGCCGAGGATCACGAGATGCTCGGGCACGGCGTCGAGTTCCATGATGCTGGTCGAGGTCAGCGTGGGCACGTCGCGCAGCCCGGCGATGTCTGGCATGGCGGGGTGCAGCCCGGTATTGATGAAGATCTGCTCGGCGGTGTAGCTTTCCTCGCCACCACCGTTGCGCTGAATCGTGATGGTTTTGGGGCCAGTGAAGCGCGCCGCGCCCATGATGAGCGTCACGCCCTCGGTGCCCTCAAGCTGCGATTTGCTGCCCTCGCTCCATTCCTTCACGATGTCGCGTTTGCGCTGGCGCACCTTGACCATGTCGATGCCGTTGACCTGACTGCGGATGCCGTAGTCGGGGCCGCGTGCGGTGACGTAGGCCGCGCGGGCGCTGGCGACCATCGTCTTGGTCGGGGTGCAGCCCTCGTTGATGCAGGTGCCGCCGACGTGTTCGCGCTCGACGATGAGGGTGCGTTTGCCCGCGCGGGCCAGGGCCGAGGCTAGCGGGCCGCCCGCCTGCCCCGCGCCGATCACGATGGCATCGACTGTCTGTGGATTCATGGGTGTGGTATCGCCTTTCTGGTGGTACGGAGGCCGAAACGCTGTCTGTCGCGATGCGGCCCCATCCTGCTCTCGTGGGTATCGTATCACGCCGGGCGCACAGGGCGCGGCGTGACTTTTGCCGAAACCGCCACCCACAGGCGACAGGGGCAGCGAATGAACCTAAGGCCGTCCCCTGGGGGGCATCCAGGCGATGGCGCTTTCCGAGGTGCGGCGCGGTTGACGGCCCCAGCGATGCATGCTAGCCTGTGACCAGCAAGGGCGATGGCGAGTAGGTCATGAGGTGAAATTGGTCGCGTTGCCTCGCCCTTGGCGCGGAAAAGGAGACGATAATATTTGGTCACATGGATGAATCGGCGTATGCTCGGCGTAGACAGTCTGTTTTTGGGGGTGATCGGCTATAGTGTACCGTGGGCGTGGTTTGGTTGGTATGAGGATAGTCTGCTGCGCTACCACGTGTGGACGGGCTGGGAGACGGTGAGGGGCCTTTTCAGCCCTGGTGTTTCACCCCTCTCGCCCCCCGTCGCGGTCATCGAGCTATT
>JBBQSR010000215.1:0-6704 GCA_038234855.1 Ktedonobacterales bacterium
TCTCCCAGACGACCAGCAGCATGCTGGTGTTGAAGATGGAGCTATAGGTGCCGCTAAAGATGCCCACCAGCAGGGCCAACGTAAAGGGGCGGATGGCCTCGCCACCAAAGATGGTCAGCGCCGACAGCGTGATGAGCACGGTCAGCGAGGTATTGAGCGAGCGAGCCATCGTCTGCAACAGGCTGGCATTCACCACATCGGTGAAGGTGTCAGAGCTGCGGCGCTGGCTATTCTCGCGGATGCGGTCAAAGACGACGATGGTGTCATGCACCGAGAAGCCGATCACCGTCAAGATGGCGGTGACGAAGAGCGTGTCGACCTTAAAGACATTGGGGAAGATGTGGCCCAGCCAGGCCCACACGCCCAGCACCACCACCGCGTCATGCAGCAGCGCCGCGATGGCACACGCCCCATAGCGCAGCGCCCTGCCGATGCTGCCGACATTGCGGAAGGCGATGCCGATGTAGATGAGGATCGCCAGCGAGGCCGCCGCGACCGCCGCGATGGCCAGGTACGTCGTGCTGCTGGCGATGGAGGGACCGACCGAGTTCACCTGCGATTGGTACAGCGGGCCGTACTGTTTCAGCAGCGAGTTCTCGATCTTTTGCAGCGCCACCGGGTTCAGCAGCGTCTGCGTCTGGATGGTGATGACCTGATTGTTGTTGGTGCCCGCGTAGACCTTTTGCAGGGTCACGGGCAGGGTCGTCGCGTTCGTCGCGCCCGTTGTCGGCGTGGCGGTGGCCGTCGCGGCGGGGGTCGGGGTGGCTGGGGTCGTCGCCGTACCGGTGGTGTTCGGGACCACCGTCGTGTTGGGCAGCGGCGTCGCCGTGATGAGCTTTTGGATCTCGGCGGCGGTGATGGTGAAGGCCGCGCCCCCCTTGGTGCTAGCGGGCGGGGTGATCTTGAAGGGCAGCAGCGAATAGGTCGTCGTTCCGCCATCGGTCGAGGCGTGCACTAGCGGCGGCAGTGCCTCTACCGTGCCCAGGGTGTTGCCCTGCGCGTTCAGGCGTTTCAGGATCTCGTCCTGCACCTTTTGGTCAACAGGGACGTTCAGTTGCACCCAAAAGAGTTGCGGATTCACACCATCCTTGGCGAGCTTGTTGGTCGAGTAATACACCTTGATGTCTTTAGCCTTCACGTCGTTCTTGAAGAGCGAGGTGATGGTGTTGGTCGACGTCGCGGGCAAGACGCTCTGGAATTGCAGGTCGATGGTGGTGCCACCGGTGAAGTCGATGCCGGGGTTCAGTCCCCAGAGGGCCATGAAGATCAGCCCAAAGACGACCACGATCAACGAAATGGCGAAGAAGTAATACTTCTTACTGGTCAAATGCAGCATGGGTTACTCCTCGATGTCGTCTTCAGTGAGGTCCAGCTCGCCTGCGCCCGCCAGCGCCACAGCGGAGCGTCGTCCGGTGGCAGGGCTGGGGCGACGATAGGTCGGCACCGTGATGGCACCCTTCGGCAGACCGAAGAGGGCGGGGTAGCGCACCACCCAGGGGAAGAAGCTCACCAGATCGCTCAGCAGGGTGCGCGTCACGACGACGGCGGTGAAAAGCGAGGTGACGACGCCGATCAACAGGTTCGTGGCGAAGCCGACGATGATGGTCGCGCCGAAGTTGTTGCCGAAGTACGACAGGATCAAGCACGTGATGATCGTCGACATATTCGAGTCGCGGATGGACGGCCACGCGCGCTTCCAGCCGATGTCGATCGCGGCACCGAGCGTGCGACCCGCGCGTAACTCTTCTTTGATGCGCTCAAAGATCAGCACGTTCGCATCCACCGCCATACCGATGGAAAGGATCAAGCCAGCGATGCCCGCCAGCGTGAGGACCGCGCCGATGATCTTGAGGATCGAGATGATCAGCGCGGCATAGAGCGCCAGCGCCAGCGCGGCGACCAGGCCCGGCAGCCGATAGTACACCAACATGAAGAGCACGACCAGGCCCAGCCCGATGATGGCCGCCTGGATGCTCTGGTTGATGGCCTGTTGGCCCAGCGTCGGGTCGATCTGTCGTTCGGCGCTGGTCGTCAGGGTCAGGGGCAACGAGCCGTAGCGCAGCAACTGCGAGATGCTGGTAGCCTGTGCCAGGGTAAAGCCGCCCGAGATCTGACCCGGACCCGTGATCTGGCTCTGGATCGTGGCGGATTCGATGACCAAACCATCAATGGTGATGGTCAGATACTGGCCGATATGACTGCCCGTATAGGTGGCGAAGCGGTCCTTGGCCGACCCTTGCATGGCGAAGTCGATCTGCGGCTGGTTCGCCTGGTTGAAGCTGACGGCGATGGAGTTCGGATCGAGGTCCGTGCCGGTGAAGACCGTTTTGTATTGGCCCGGCGTCACCTTGGTGGCGACGGGGACGGCAGTCGCACCAGTGTCGATGATTTCGAGCAAGCCACGCTCACCGATCAAGCTATTCGCTTGCTGGTCATCCTTGATGCCGGGGATCTCGACGGAGATGAAGTAATTCCCCGAGGTGGCATCGCGCTGCGAGGTGATGACGGCCTCGCTGACGCCCAACCCGCCATTGATGCGCTGTTGCAGGTTGTTGATGGTCGGTTGCAGCAGCCCATTGATGTCGCAGTTCGGTTTCGTGGTGGGGCATTTCGCCTGCATGATGAACTGGATGCCACCCTTGAGGTCTAGCCCTTCCTTGAGCTTCAGATCATTTTGATAGCCCAGGAATCCCCAATTGATCGTGGCGTTGTGGGGCGCGATGGCGATGAAGCCAGCGCCCAGCGCAAGCACCACGAGCAACAGGCTGAAGATCGCGCTTCGTTGTCGGCGCATGTTGGATGCGACCTTTCTCGATTGATTTTCGGAACGTCGGCGCGGAACGCTGCCCGCGCGGCAAAGGAGCACAGCAATGAAGGATGCCTTTCCCTCAGCAGTATAGAGGCCGGAGGGGGCACACGAATGGGCAGACGCATCATCCCCCGATGGTGCCGCGCACAGGGGCGCGACGCGGGGAACGCGAACTGCCGCGAAGGGGGAAAGGCTCAGGGGGCGGGGGTACAGAGGTGAGCGGGGAGGCGATGCATCGGCAGCGCGTGGGCCAGGGCACGGACGCGCGTGATGCGCGGTGCCAGCGTCAGCCAGTAAAAGGCGACGACCAGTGCCACTAGGCTCAGCAAGGTTTCGGCGCTGGCGTGCGGCGCGGCGAGAGCGGTGGGCACCACGGTCGTGGTCTGCGCCGCTTGGTCCTCGGTGGCGACCTGCGCCGTGCTGGCCGCGAGGCCGTCACGGACACGGACCATGCCGAGCAGCAGCGTCGCGCCGATCATGCCAGGCACGACCTGGCTGCACACGGTGTGGTGGGGCGCGCACAGGTCGCGCAGCAGCCGTGTCGCGCCAGACGCGCGGGCCGGTTGCCCATGCGCCAGCCCCACGCCATACGCACCCAGCACGCTGAGCAAGAGCAAGCTCAGCGCGAGGATGAGTGGGCGACGGGCGAGTCTACGCATGGGTGGGGCATCCCTCTAATGAGTATGTTGATGGGCGACATCTTCGATATGTCCAGTTGAGTATACGCGATGCCGCCAGATCGCGCAAGCCTCCCCCCCGATATGGGCCAATGCGCGGCGGCATGTTGCCAGAATGCGCTGGCATGCGTTCCAATCCACAGAGGCATCCCCATTCTGTTGAATCCCGAGGTATGCATGTCGCAGCACGCATGGACGGCAAGCGTCCATCATGATGGTTCCCTCGCGTATGTCACTCCCCCGCCCCACACCCTTGGCCACACCGTGCGGCTGCGGCTGCGCGCCGATCTAGACGCGCCCATCACCGCCGCGTACATCCGCACCAGCCCCGATGGTGAGCAGGAACTCACCGCCATGCGGCGCGGTGCCGACGTGGGCATCTGCCAGTGGTTGGAAGGCGAGGTGCGGCTGCACATGCCGCGCAGCCATTACCGCTTCGTGGTGGCGACGCCCGAGGGCAACTGGGCGCTGAACGCGGCGGGCATCACGCGGCACACGCCGACCGATGCGCAAGACTTCCTCATCTTGCCGGGGACCGCCGCCCCGGCCTGGGCCGCCGATGCCACCTTTTACCAGATCTTCCCCGACCGTTTCTGCGACGGCGACCCCGCCAGCAACGTGCGCAGCGGCGAATATCGCTGCTATGGCCGCCCCGTGGTCGCGCGGGCGTGGGATGACCTGCCCCACCAGCCCGGCACGGGCGAGGAGGGCGGCGTCGAATTTTTTGGGGGCGATCTGGCGGGCATCGCGCAGCGGCTCGATTACCTGCAAGACCTGGGGGTGAACGCGCTGTATCTGACGCCGATCTTCACATCGCCCAGCAATCACAAATACGACGTACAGGACTATGAGCATGTAGACCCGCACCTGGGCGGCGACGCGGCACTGGCCGCCCTGCGCACCGCGATGGACGCGCGCGGCATGCGACTGGTGCTGGATATCGTGCCCAACCACACCAGCGCCACGCATCCCTGGTTCGTGGCCGCGCGCGAGGACCCCCACGCGCCCACGGCGGAATTTTACACCTTCGACGCGCGACCAGACGACTATACGTCGTGGCTGGGGGTGAAGAGTCTGCCCAAGCTGAACTATCGCAGCGAACGCTTGCGCGAAGTGATGTATGCCGGACCAGAGGCGATCATGCGGCGCTGGCTGCGTCCGCCCTATCGCATCGACGGCTGGCGCATGGACGTGGCGAATATGTTGGCACGCCAGGGTGAATCACAACTGGGACACAAGATCGGGCGGGCGATGCGCCGCGCCGTCAAGGCTGAGAATCCCGAAGCCTATCTTGTCGGCGAGCATTTCTTTGATGGCACCTCGCACCTGGGCGGCGACGAACTGGACGCGGGGATGAACTATCAGGGCTTCATGTTTCCACTGCTGCGCTGGCTCGCGCCGCGCGACCCCGAGGCGCTGATGGGCCGCGCCGTCACCGACGCCGCGCCGCTGCCCACCGAGGCGCTGGTGGCGCAGTGGCGCGCCTACCTGGCATCGGTGCCGTGGCAGGTGGCACTGCACCAATTCAATCTGCTGGGCAGCCACGACACGCCGCGCGTGCTGACGGTGCTGGGCGGCGATGTGGCACGGCTGCGCGTCGCCAGCGCGCTGCTTTTCGCCTTCCCCGGCGTCCCCAACATCTATTATGGCGATGAGGTCGGCCTGCTCGGCGGCGCGGACCCCGACAACCGCCGCCCGATGCCCTGGGACCCAGCGGCGTGGAATGGCGACATCCAGGCGTGGTATCGTGGATTGATCGCGCTGCGCCGGTCGTCCCCGGCCCTGCGGCAGGGGGGCATCCAATGGCTGCACGCGGCGGATGAGACGCTCGCCTTCCTGCGCGAGACGGCGGAGGAGCGCGTGCTGGTGGTGGCACGCCGCGCGGCGGAGGTCACGTGGCGCTTGCCCGTGCGCGCCGCTGGGCTAGCGAATGGCACGCGGCTACGCGAGCATTTCACTGGGGCCAGCGCCGTGGTGGAAAGCGGGGCGCTCTCGCTCCGCGCGCTGCCAGGGACGGGCGTGCAAATCTGGCGCGTGGTCGAGTGAACCGCCGCCCCGACGACATCAGGAAACCCGTACCATAAGAGGAGCAACATCATGGAGACATCGCGCGTCGCCATCGTCACCGGGGCGGCACAGGGCATCGGGCGGCAAACCGCCGCGGCGCTGGCGCAGGAAGGCTACGCGCTGGTGCTGGCCGATCTGCAATCCTGCGACGCGGTGGTCGCGAGTCTGCACGCCAGAGGGGCACAGGCGGTCGCCGTCACGGGCGACCTCACCGACGACGCCACTATCGCGGCCATCGTGGCGGCGGCCCAGTCAAGTTTTGGCCGCATCGATGTCGTGGTCAACAACGCGGGCATCAGCTCCATCCAGCGGGCCGAGACGGTGGGGCGCGCGACCTTTGAGCGCGTCATGGCGATCAATCTGGTCGCGCCCTTCCTGCTGAGCCAGGCGTGTTTTCCGGTGATGCGTGCCCAGGGGCAGGGGGCCATCGTCAATGTCGCGTCCATCGCGGGCCTCTTCGGCGTCGCCGATCGCGTGGCCTACAACGCCAGCAAGCATGGCCTGGTCGGCATGACGCGCACCCTCGCCGCCGAATGGGGTGGCCTAGGGATTCGCTGCAACGCCATCTGCCCCGGCTGGGTCAAGACCGAGATGGATAGCGCCGACCAATCCAGCGGCGCGTACACCGACGCGGATATCATCAACCGGGTGCCGATGGGCCGCTTCGCCACGCCCACCGACATCGCGCAGGGGATCGTTTACCTGGCCGATCCGGCGCGCAGTGGCTTCGTCAACGGGCACGCGCTCGTCATCGATGGCGGCTGGACGACCGACGCCTCGTGGGACGCGCTGCGGCTGGCCCACCGCGCGGGCGAATAGCTTAGACCGTGCGGGCGTCCGTCAGTCGATGATGAAGAGCGTCGCGCCGTTCGTTGTCGATGAGCGGTGCGGTGCCGTATCATCAGCCACCTGATAGCTCATGCCAGGCGTCAGGCGAAACACCCGCCCATCGGCGAGTCGTGTCTCCATCTGGCCCGTCAAGCAAAGCAAGATGTGCCCCTTGTCGCACCAATGATCGGCGACATAGCCCGGCGAATAGACGACCATCCGCACCCGGATCGCGCCGAATTGCTGGGTGCGCCATGTCGCCATCCCATGCTCGCCGGGGTGCTCAGTCACGGGTATCGCATCCCAATCCGTCACGCCAAACG
>JBBQSR010000216.1:0-6689 GCA_038234855.1 Ktedonobacterales bacterium
AGCCTCAAGAATTCGCGGCGCTTCGGCGCTGGGAAAAAGAACGATCATGGGAGTGGTCCACCGCAACGGCTAACGCTATATAAGTGAGTGCCATTGTAGGCTCTGGCGGTAATCATGATCATCGCGTTCCCTGAAATCGACCACCATGCTAATCACCATTCGCTTAGTGGTCGTCTCGCCTCCACATTTGCTACGCTTATAGGATATGAGATACACGAGATAGTGGTGGAGGATGCGCTTTTCATGAGCCAGGTACAGTTGAGTGGTCGGCCATTTTCGCGGGGCACGGCGCGGGTGCAGGGGCTGGTGACCGGGTTGCATGTGTGGCTGTACCGCGCGACCGGGGGCCGCATCGGCCACTACCTCGGTAAGATTCCGACGTTGCTGCTCAGCACCACAGGGCGCAAATCGGGCAAACACTATACGACGCCGCTGACCTATGTGCGTGACGGGGACGACCTGGTGCTGATCGCCTCGAATGGCGGCACGGCGGCGCACCCAAGCTGGTGGCTAAATCTGCAAGTTCAGCCCGAGACCACCGTGCAGGTCGGCGCGCAGACGTTGCGGGTACGCGCGACGCTCGCGTCGCCAGACCAGCGCACCCGCTTGTGGGAGATGGCCGTCGCCATCTATCCCGGCTACACGGGCTATCAGCAACGGACGGCGCGTCAGATTCCCGTGGTGGTGTTGCAACCGTTGGCGGGTTAGCGCCCGCCGCGCCACCACACCATCGCGGCGACGCCACTGCCCGCCAGCAGCAGCGCCAGCGTCGTCACCAGGTACATCGCACCATAGGTGGTGTGCGTGACCCCCAGGCCAAAAAGCGGGAAGAGCACGACCATCGCCAGGCTAAAGAGCGCCGTCTGAAAAGAGAGCACCGTCGCGCGTTGCGCCTCGGGGCTGCGCGCATTGACATACGTGCTGATAGCCGGACTCAGCACCGACGGCGCGGCCTGGGTGACGACCACGAAGCCCAGCAGATAGAGCGCGATGCTCGGCCCGCTCAGCAGCAGCAAGCCCCCCGCGCCAATGGCGAAAAAGATCGCCAGCAGGCGGCGTGCCCGCAGCCGCGCCATCAACCACGGCGTGATGGCGGTGAAGACGATGCTCACCAGCATCCCCGCCGCCGCCAGGCCACCGATGAGCGCCAGCGAGAAGCCACGCCCAAACAGATAAAGCTGCGAATAGTAACCCGTTGTTGCCCAGATGCACTCGATCAATCCACTCACCAACAGCAAGCCCGCCAGCACCGGATCGCGCCAGGCCAGCCGCCAGCCAGTCCGCACGTGACCCAGCGCCGACACGCGCTCGCCCGCCGCCAGCGCGACGCCACGCTGCTCTGGTAGCGGCAGCAAGCCCAGCGTACCCACCAGATAGGCAATCGCCTGGCAGAGGAAGGGCAGGAAGATCAGCGCACTGCCCAGCACCCCGCCGAGCGCCGAGCCGACCAACTGCCCCGCGCTGACCAGGATGAAGATCTGGCTAAAGATGCGGCTATAGCGCATATTGTCGCCGCCATCGCCCTGGCGCGTGATCGTCCACAAGAGCGCCTCACCTGCGCCGCCACGAAAGGCATACGCCGTGCCCGAGAGCATGAAGCTAAGGATCAGTAGCGGCGGCGACGGTGCCAGGAAGAAAAGGACCTCTGCCGCGCCCAAAAGGTTCGCCACGACGAGGCTCGCCCGTCGCCCGATGATATCGGCAAAGGCCCCCGTCGGCACCTCGGCGATGAACTTGGTAACATGAAACAATGTCTCGAATAGCCCGATCTCAAAGGCGCTGTAGCCGTGCGTCGCCAAATAGATGACCCACACCGCATTGGTGAAGGTGATGCTGGTGAAGCCCGTATAGGCGGTGTAGGCGAGCGTCCAGCGGCGGCGCTGGGCGGCGGTGGCAATCAGGATCGGTGTGGGTATCGCGGGCGCGGCATCTTCGCGCAGGGTTTCGTTCATGGTCAGGCGCTCCCTCGGTCATTAGCTCAAACGATCAAGCAGGGGAGGGAGCCTAGCGGCGCGCCATCATGGGGGATGATGTCAGCAGGGGGCGGCGATGAGGGACCAGGGCCACACACGCGGGGGTGCCGCGCAGCCGTGGCATGCGCGGGGGCGGGTGGCTCGTGGAACCTCTCGCCGCATGAGCGCGAGCGCCAGGCTCACGCGGCGAGGGGGCCGTTTTCGATGTCGTTATAGGTGCGACGTTTGTGCTGCCGAATGACGGGCAGCCCATAGGAGATCATCATGGGCACAGCATACCGCATCTCATCTGGGCAATGCAAGGGGCACGCCCACCACCTAACCGACTATTCCTTGCCGAGGGCGCTTTCCCGTCATGCTGCGTTATGCAGAGCACGCTATCCCGCCTAATGATGCGCTGATGGCTGCCAGCCACAGTGATTGGTCTCGGCAGCAACGAGTGATTTCCCGCGCAATAACAATCCACCGGGAACCGTGAGGGCGCAATGCCGCATATATAGGGCAGAAGCTGCTGCGAGCCGACATCAGGGAGGAAACGCGTGGACGAGGATGACATCCGGCGTGCCCAGGGGGGCGACCAACAGGCATTTGGGCGGATCGTCGAGCGCCACGCGCGCATCGTCTGGCGCACGGCGGCGGCTCTGCTGCGCGATGACGCGCTGGCCGAGGATGCCGCGCAAGAGGCATGGGTCGACGCCTGGCGGGCACTGAAGACCTTTCAGCCCGACCGCCCATTGCGGCCCTGGCTGCTGGTGGTGGTGGCGAACCGCTGCCGCATGCTGACGCGACGGCGCACCCTCACCATTCAGTCGCTCGACCGCGAGGGCTTCGACATCCTCACCGATTTCGCCGATGGGCAAGATGTCGAGGGACAGACCATCCAGACTGAGGCCGATGCCGAGCTGCGGGCCATCCTGGCCACTGTATCCCCCGACCAGCGCGCCATCGTTGAACTGCATTTTTTCGCGGATTTGGCGCTCTCAGAGATCGCACTCGTCACCGATACGCCGCTCGGCACAGTCAAATCGCGGCTGCACCGCACACTACAGACGTTGCGCGCCCGCATGCAACCCCAGCCCACCCTCGCCGCCCCCCTGGAGGATGCCCAATGAGCGAATATTTGCCCGACGACACCGAGCAGCAGCTTCGTCGCTATTTGCAACGCCAGCATCGTGCTGACCCCGCGCCAGGGCAGACCTGGCAGGGCGTCGCCGCGCGGCTGGCCACCCCCAAAGGACAACCAACCATGAATGAGACATCACAAGAAATACAAGAATCCTCCATCCCCTCGCTGGCGCTTACCGAGCGGCAGCGCATGCAGCGCGGCGCGAATCCGCCACGGCGCGGCTTCCTCGCCAGCGCGGCAGGGCTGGCCGCCGTCATCATCATGGCGCTGCTGGCGCGCGCCGTCTTTACCAGGGGACCCGCGCATGGGACCAGTTCGTATCACGCGGTCCAAACGATGGTGATGTCGGGGCTGAGGGGTGTCAGCATGGTGTCGGCGGATGATGGGTGGGCCGTGGGTTCAGCCTATACGCTGCGAGTGGGCATGGGGAACAAGACCCCGCCGAAAGTGCCGCTGCTCTTCAACTATAACGGGAGTGCCTGGCAGGCGGTCGCCGTGCCAGACGGCCTGGATGGGGCGGACCTGAACGTCGTAGCAATGCGCAACGCGCAGGATGGCTGGGCCGGCGGGGGCTACTTCGAAGACCCCGAAAAATATGGCGGATACAGCGATGCCCCTGCCGATAAGCTGGGGGTACTGTTGCATTATGACGGCGGCACGTGGCGTTCTATCACTGTGCCGCAGACGCTGAACTTGACCATCGCTCACTTAGTCTATGATTCCGCTGGGGATGTCTGGGCGATGGCGACGAGTGCGAACTATGATGGCCGCTTCGCCATTCTGCATGAGCATGCAGGCACCTGGACCGTCGCGCACGCGGGCACCTATGGCGGGTACATCGAGTCCAGCAGCCTGGGCATGCTATCGGCGAACGAAGGCTGGGCCACGATCTCGTATCTGACGGGGAACGTCACCCAAGGTGGTCCCCTGAAAACCACCTGGCTGCATCTGCAAAATGACGAGTGGACGGCAGCTACGACCACGACGAATAGCGTCTTCGAGAGCATGGATATCATTTCGCCGACAGATGGTTGGGCAACGCAATCACACATCAACGCCGACGGTTCCTCTACCCCGGAGCTATTGCACTACAGCAAGGGCACCTGGCAATCAGTGGCCCACCCCACCACCGAAGACGGCGCGACGATCAACGGCATAGTTTCCCTCTTCGACTCAACGTATGGTTGGTTTATGGGGAAAATGGGCACAGGTGACACCGCGACATACAAATACTATATCTTTGATGGCTCGACGTGGAAGAATGCGCACATCACGGGCAATGGCTATTACGCTGCCGCGTCGTTCAGTTCACCGGGCGATGGGTGGTTTGTGGGCCAAGGCGCGACGAATGAATCACTGGCCGATAGTGGCACCGTCAGCTACGGCTTCGCCTTCGCCCATTACCATAATGGTACATGGACCGAGTCGGTGCCTAGCAAAACTGGCAAATGAGGGGCGAGCTTGACCGCCATTTCTTTGGGCCGCATGCCGCATGGTATGTGGTCCATTGCTGCACCTTGACCAAGCGTTGTGAAATACACAACAGATAGCCCCTTGGCAGATGATGTATACTAGCGGTCGTGGGAGGGTTCGGTTGCATGAGTGATGTTCGTGAGCGCATCGAGCTAGTGTTGCGGTCGGGGTTAGCTGACGACGCACTGGTGCGCGAATTGGAGCCGCTGGCCAAGGATGAGGATTTCGGGGAACAGGCTGACCTGTGGGCACCCGCGCTCTATGACCGCGACCCGCGCTACTTCGCCCCTTTCCTGGCGCGGCACCTGACCGCGTCGGAGGGCGAGGCCATCCGCGCGCTGCTGCCACGCATCGCGGCGGCGGGGCAAGACGACCTCTTCGTCGCGCTCTATCGCAATGCCATCGACGAGGCCGCGTGGAATGCCGACCTGCGCGAACTGGCCGCCGCGACGCCGGACGACGCGGCACTGGCCCACGCGCTGCACCTGCGCAGCCAGGTGCCATCGTCGTACACGCTCGACGAAGACTTGGCCGCCGCGCTCTATCGCCGCGCGTCCGTCGCCTTCGCCGCCGTGTTGTTGCCGCATGTGCTGCCGGGGTATGACTGGAACGCGGGCCGCAACCGCACCTATCAGGAGCTACGCGCGGTCGCCCGCGCCGCCAACGATGACGCCGTCACGTGGCGGCTCTTTCGCACCTTCGCTGACACGCCCGAGTGGACCATCGAGATGACGCGGCTGGCGGCGCAGAACGTCCCCACCACGGCCATCGTCGCCGAGCTCGAGAAGCGCCGCCTCGACCAGCCCAACACCATGGACCCCGCCCTGCTCGTCGCCTTCCTCGATCGCTACGGCACGACGCTGACTCCCTTCGTCGATGCCAACCTCGAATGGTTTGGGCGCTTGCAGACGGATCTGTTGCTCGACGCCATCCAGCGCATCGGCGACCGGGGCCTGTTTCGTCGGGTCTTCTTTCGCTTCGCTGACAACACGGATTGGAATGCCGCCGTCGCCCAGGCCGTGCGCGCTCAGCCGGACGATGCCGCGCTGGCCGTGACGCTGCGCGATTGGGCACCGCCCATCCAGCAGCTCACCCCGCGCGATTGGCGGCTAGAGGGTGACACTGCGCGCATGCTCTACCTGCGCGACCCCGCCCGCTTCCGCGATTTCATCGAGCTGAGCCTGGCGAATCCCGAACCAGCGCTCTTCGACGCCGCCACCGCGCAGGGCGATGAAGCGCTGCTCGACGCCATCACCTACGCCGTGCTCGATGAATTGGCGACGACGCTGGCGACGACCTTCCCCAACCAAAAGGCGATCACCGTCAACCAGTTCAAGGGCCGCCAACAGACCTGGAGCAGCGACTGGACGCCGCGCTTGTGCGACCGATTCGACCGCCTCTTCGCGGCATCGCCGCTCAGCTACACCCGCCACGCCGCGCACATCCTCACGCGCGACCTGGGGGCGGCTGCCCGGCTGCGTGACGACGATGCGCGCAACCCCGTCGCCTACCTCTACCAACAGCATCGCGCGGCCTGGGCGCAGGACGCCATCGCCATCAGTGACTTGCTCGAAACATCCGACGCGACCGTGCAGGAATGGGCGCTGACCTTCCTCGATCGCGGGGGGGCCGATGCCGCCACGCGCGTCACCGAATCGCTGCCCACCCTGCTGGCGCTGCTGCTGGGCAAAGCGCCGCGTTCGCTGAAAAAGCTGACCCTGCGCTGCCTGGAAGCCGCCGCGACCGCGAACCCCGCCTATGCCACCCAGATCGCTCCACCCCTGGAAGAGGTACTGCACTACCAAAGTGCGCATCACCTGGCCGAACGGGTGATGGTCAGCTTCGTTCGCGCTCGCCACTTCGCCCAGGCACAGCCCGTGGGGTGACGGCCCCCCACCCCCTCTGCGGAGGGAGAGGCAGGACAAGGAACAGAGCAGCCAAGAGGAAACGGTTTTCCTCGCATGTAGAGTTTCACCGCGCACTCACCCCTCTCCATTCGCAAATGGGGAGGGGCCGGGGGTGGGGCCATCTCAGGAGCACTCATCGCTATGGATATCACCCTGAACTATGACCGCCCGACCACGGTGGTGGCGGGGGGCGACGCGACCGCGCTGGAC
>JBBQSR010000217.1:0-6667 GCA_038234855.1 Ktedonobacterales bacterium
GGGTGGCATCGGGTGTGGGATGTTTCCCCTGACGACGCACGCGCACACTCTTTTCGCATGGTCAACACATCAAACAACAGCAGATCGCCTTCTGCCATAGGCGGCAGAAGTGTGGAGGAAAGCAAACAATGCAGTTGAATCCCAGCCGATTCATCAAAGTCTCCGCTCTCGCAGCGACCCTCGTCGCGACGACCGCCCTGACGGCGTGCGGCAGCTCATCCAGCGGCACCGCCGCCGCCCCGGTCAACGGCAAGAACTGCCACAAAGTCGGCGTCCTCCTGCCCGAAAGCGCCAGCTCGGCCCGTTGGGAAGGCAAAGACCATCCGGCCCTCCAGGCTGCTCTCAGCAAGACCTTCGCCGCAGACAGCATCTTCATTGACAATGCCAATGGCAATGACGACACGCAGTTCTCGCAAGCGCAGTCTGATCTGACGAAGGGTGCCTGCATCCTGATTGTCGCCCCGCACGACAGCGCCATCGCGGCGCGCATCGTCCAGGAAGCAAAAAAGACCCAGGTGCCGGTCATCGCCTATGACCGTCTCATCAAGGATCCCGACCTCAGCTTCTACGTGTCTTTTGACAACGTCTCCGTTGGCAAGGCGCAGGGTGACTATGTCGCCGCGAACTACTCGAAGTACGTTTCGGCTGGTCACAACAACATCGTCTTCATCAACGGCTCGCAAGACGACAACAACGCCATCCTCTTCCATGATGGCGTGCATGGTGTGTTGGATTCGCTGATCACGGCTGGCACCTTGAAGTCGGTCTTCGAGACGTACACCCCGAACTGGAACAACGGCACCGCCCAGACCGAGATGGAACAGGCGCTGACCAAGAACAACAACAACATCCAGGTCGCTTACATCGCCAATGACGGCATGGCTGGTACGGCCATCGCCGCCCTCAAGGCGCAGAAGCTCAATGGCAAGGTGCTCGTCACCGGCCAGGACGCGACCTCCTCGGGCATCCAGCAGATCTTGCTGGGCAACCAAAACATGACCGTCTACAAGCCCATCGTCAAGGAAGCTCAGGGTGCCGCTGATCTGGCTGCCGCCCTCAGCGCCGGCAGCGATACGTCGACGCTCGCATCGGCCACGACCAAGAACGGCACGGCCAACACGCCTTCGGTGCTGCTCAAGGTCACCTCGGTTGACATCAACAACGTCAACGCCACGGTCATCACCGACAACTATGTGACGCTGGCCGACGCCTGCACAGGCGTCCCCGCTGGCAAGCATGGCGACGTGACCTGCCCGTAATCTCACCTTCCGCTTCGCGGAAACCATCCAACGTAGGAAGCTGGAATCTCGGTTCCAGCTTCTTGCGCTATCTGCGGTATACTAGGGGAACGACAACTCGCACGCACGGTGCTTTCAACGGGGAGGGTGATCTCGTGGCAATTGAGGCGCAAAATGCGCGCACCACCGAGCCAGTGTTGCAATTACACGGCATCAACAAAACTTTTGGGGCGATTCAGGCGCTCCGCAATGTCGACTTCGAGGTCTACCCCGGTGAGGTGGTCGGTCTAGTCGGCGACAACGGCGCGGGGAAATCGACCCTCATCAAGATCATCGCCGGGGTATACACCTCCGACGCGGGCGACTACATCGTCGATGGCAAAAAAGTGACGGTCACGCGCCCCCAAGATGCCACGAAGCTCGGCATCGAAACGGTCTATCAGGACCTCGCGCTCTGCGACAACCTGGATGTCGTGAGCAACCTCTTCCTGGGGCGCGAGGAAGCCTCGCGCTTCCCTTTCTTCCTGCGCTTCCTCGAACAAAACGACATGGAAAAACGCACGCAGGACGTGCTGCGCCAACTGGATGTGAAGATCCGTTCGGTGCGCGCCCCGGTCGCCTCGCTCTCGGGCGGTCAGCGGCAGTCCATCGCGGTCGCCAAGACCATCTTGCGCAACGCCAAGGTCGTGCTGTTGGATGAACCCACGGCGGCGCTGGGCGTCCCCCAGACGCGCCAGGTGCTGAACCTGATCCGTCGTCTGCGGTCGCAGGGGTTGGGCGTCGTCGTCATCTCGCACAATCTCGCGGATGTCTTTGATGTCGTCGACCGTGTCGTCGTGATGCGCCTGGGACGGCGCGTCGCTTCCTTTGATATCAAATCGACCACGACCGAGCAGGTGGTCGCGGCCATTACCGGCGCAGAGTTTGGCGACAAGACCAACGGACAAGGGGCTGATGCCGCTGAGATCGCTGAAGAGGTGCATTAATGAGCACAGATGTGACGTCCTCAACCCCACCGACACCCGTCGCGGCAAAAACTGACGGTGGATTCAGCATCAACAGCTTGCTACAGCGCGATCTGGGTCAGTTGCCGGTGTTGGCTGCCTTGGTGCTGATGGCGATCTATTTCAACGTTTCCAGTGATGGGCTGTTCCTCGGTTCACGTAACCTTAGCAATCTGGTGCTGCAAAGCACCGTCAACGCGACGGTGGCGCTGGCCGCCGTGATGGTGCTGCTGATCGGCGAGATCGACCTGTCGCTGGCCGTCGTGGCGAACCTGGCCGGAGCCGTCATGGTGACGCTCTCGGTGTATCATGGCTTCTCGGCGGTCGCCGCCATCATTGCTGGGTTAGCAGTGGGTGCGCTCGTTGGCCTCATCAATGGCCTCTTGGTGGCGGTGGTGCGGGTTCCTTCCTTCATCGTGACGCTAGCAGCGTTGTTGGGCTATACCGGCCTCTTGCAACATTTGCTGCTGCCGCAGACCACCATTCGTCTTGTTGATGCCAACCTCACAGGCATCGCCGCGAACTATCTACCTGACTGGCTCGGGTATGGGCTGCCGATTCTGGGCATCCTCGGATACGCTGCTTATGCCATCTTTGATTATCTGCGGCGCAGACAGTTGACACTTACCACCATTCCGCTCTGGCAATTGGTGGTGAACATCGGAGTCGTGGCACTGCTCAGCGGCCTGGCGCTCTATCAGTTCACCAGCTACCTGGGCGTTCCCATCTCGACAGTCATCGTCCTGGGGCTGATCATCGTCTTTTGGGTCGTCATGCGCTTCACCACCTTTGGGCGCTATGTCTACGCGGTGGGTGGCAGCGCCGAGGCGGCGCGGCGCTCGGGCATCAACGTCTCGCGCATCCGCGTGATGATCTTCGTGCTGGCGTCGAGCTTAGCAGCGGTCGCGGGCATCTTGGAGTCGTCGCGTACCATTTCCGCGTCGGCACAGGTCAGCCCCACGCTGCTGCTCGAAGCCATCGCGGCGGCGGTCATCGGCGGCGTCAGCCTCTTTGGCGGGCGCGGTTCAGTGTGGGGCGTGCTGGTCGGCTCGCTGGTCATCGGCAGCTTGATCAATGGTCTGATCTTGCAGGGCCGGACCTCGGACATCCAGTACATGGTCGAGGGCCTGGTGCTCTTGCTGGCTGTGGTCGTCGATGCACTGCTGCGGCGACGCAGCGCGGTCGTCGGACGCTAGCCTTTCCTTTTGCCCGCCAGACCCACAAAAAGCAGGTGAGCATTTGTCATGCTCACCTGCCTTGCTAGGTTCCTCTTCCTCTTAGTAAGATATCAAGAGATCATCCCACTCTCTATTGGCATTATCGCAGTAAACACCGCCACCATTGTCAGGATCCACCAACACCTGTTCCCAGGTTTGACCAGGAGTGATGATGACATTGGGTTGCCAATTACGACTAAACCCTACTAAATTGTAGTCGGGATAGTGAACACAGCGAGGTGGCTCCGGTGGATAGTAGCGGGTGCCGGAGTATTTGTCCGAATGCCACCCCCTGTACCAGCTGTTCGGATCTCCAGTTCGCGCATCATGTTCGCTATTGGAGACACGATAGTTGCAGTCATAGCCACGCGTATAGCGCACACTGACGTTCCAGGTAATTCCTGAATACCACGCATCAGTATCCACCATGCCAACGGTCGAATTCGAGCCATCGCATGACAGCGTCAACGGCACAATGCCCTTGTTTGATGTGACGAGAGCGGCTCGCTTTTGCAACGCTTGTTGGTTCGCATCCTTCAATGCTTCTACCTGCTGCTCGGCATCGGTTGCTTTCTGCAAACCGCTATTCACTGCGGGAATGGCGACGTAACGTTCGCCCTTAGCCAGCGCCTCAGACCGATGGACGCGCAGTTGCGCCCAATGAGAACCCGCCGGACAAGGCGTCGTGATGTGGGTCTCACTCGAAGTGCCAACATTGCGGCTGATGGTAAGGACGCACGAGTGCCGATTGGTCACGTCACGGACAACGTAAACCAATGGGTCACCTGTGGTCACGGCTGCCTTAAAAGGCGCGACGCGGGAAAACGTCGTGCCTACGCTTAACATTAGCGTCAAGCTCGCCAGGAGAGAAGCCATACCTTGCTTCCAACCTAATCGGGGCATTTGCCAACTCCTATATGCCATCTAGAGAGCACACATTTTGCCTCAAAACCAAGACACTACATGCCTGCTCCCAGCAGAGAGCATGCATTATGCTCGCATGCTCTACCAAGAACCAGTATACCAAGCATAAATACACAAGTCAAGAGGTTACAGAAGCATGTTTTTGCTATCTTACCAAGCTCATGGAGAGGGTATGGATGATATGCGGATTAGCTCGTCGCGCCATTGGTCGCGCCGGGGTAGTCTGAGATGACCGAGGCCAGGGCAAAGGCGGCATCGATGACCAGCGTCGCCGCGCCCAACGGCACCGCCAGGTCGCCGAGTTGCCCCGTGATGATATGCGTCGCCGCCCAATTCGCTGGCATCGCCTGGCGCGCGGCGGTTTCTTGCACGGCATCGAGCAGATAGCGGCCCATGCGCACCGTCGCGCCGTCCAGGATGACCACCTCAGGATTCAGCAGGGTGATGATCGCGCCCACCGCCATGCCGATGGCGCGTCCGGCGGATTGCAGGGCGAGCCGCGCGCCCAGGTCGCCCGCCTCCGCCGCGTGCAGCACATCGTTGATGTCGAGGTCGTCGCGGTCGGCCAACTGCGGTGCCACGCGTGCCCGTGGCGCGACGCGGGCCAGCGAGATGCCCTGGCTGACATCCGCGACGATGGCTTCGTTGTTGGCCAGGGTTTCCAGACAGCCACGCTTGCCACAGATGCACTGCGGCCCCGCGTCAACGATGGCGAAGTGGCCGATCTCCCCCGCGCCGCCCATCATGCCATGATAAATCGCTTGCTCATGGATCAGCCCGCAACCGATGCCCTGGCCGATGGAGATGTAGGCGAAATCGTGATAGTCCTTGGCGACGCCATAGCGCGCCTCGCTGAGGGCGGCGAGGTTCGCGTTGTTGTCGACATAGACGGGCACCTGGAATTGCTTTACCAGGCTAGCGACGATATCGATGCCATCCCATGAATACGTGCCGGGCGGATACATCAGCGTGTGGGTGCGACTGTCGAGCGGCGCGGCGATGCCCACACCGATGCCGAGGATGTGCTCCCAGGTCAGGTTCGACTTCGCCATGAAGATGCGCACGGCGGCCCCGAGCATCGCTAGGCTATTCGCGGGGGTGCTGGTCAGGTCGAATGGCTCGGTGTACACCGACCGCACCTCACCGCCGAGGTTGGTGGTGATGAGCGTCAGCGTGCTGTAAGTGATCTCGATGCCCATGATGAGCGCGGTATCATTATTGAAATGCACGAGGATGGGCCGCCGCCCGCCCGTCGCCGCCGCGTCGATGAAGTCGCCCTCCGACACGAGGCCGTTTTGCAACAACTGCTCGATGATGGTGCTGACGGTCGTCTTGGAAAGGCCCGTCTGCTGGGCGATGGAGACGCGCGCCAAGGGACCCTGCAACCGCACGCTATACAGCACCAGCAGGTGATTGTATTCGCGCAGGTTACGGGAATCGACTCCCTGAGACGCGGCATCTTTGCCGGTTTCGCGTGCCATCAGTTCGGCACGGAGGCGTTCAACGACAGTCGTCACGATATGCAGCACCAACTCGCCAATTTGCTTTTTGCTGCCTCTAGTGTACCATGAATCGGCTTAGTACGCCAGATGGACGAACTGCAACTGGTAGCGAGATGAGACGCACATCACTCTGGCAACGGCGACGCCAACCATTTCTCGATCCACGCTTCCAGCGAGGAGGCTTCGTATTGGATATCGTAGCCCCATTCGCTCCACCTGTCTTTAAGGTGATCGATATCGGGAGTGTCGATATACTCGATATTAGCGAGGTCGTCACCTTGCCAGCGAAAGTAATCGGTGAAGTATGGGAGTACCTCCGTATCGACTGAAATGCCCTCATAGAGTGTGCAACCCGAAATGCTATACACACGCCCAGACCATCCATCAATATAGCAATGCATCGCGCACCCGAAATCTGTCCATGGTATGAAGCGATCCGGCAAGTCGGTACACTTGTAAGAATCGTTGGGCTTCGTCAAGCCTCCTATAACTCTATCAACAAGTCTCCACGAAGCATGTATCGTTCCCTGGTCAATCGATGATAGTTCGCCTGAGGTCGATCCACCAGCTACGCCCACAAATCCTTGCCAGTAGCCAAACCCACCATTTCCTAGTTGTGTGTAGATATCATGCAGCAGTGGCGGCAAGGGAAAGCCCATTGTCGCTTCGGTTCTGGCGATTTCCTCTGCTGTTGCCGGAAGATAACCGTATTGTCTGAACCGCCTATCAGGCATTGATTGAATAGTGGTCGTTCCTTTATCAAGGTCATATGTATATTCATA
>JBBQSR010000218.1:0-6635 GCA_038234855.1 Ktedonobacterales bacterium
TGGCGGATGAAGAACATCGTGTACGCTTTCCCCCGAGCCAAAATTTCAAGCGCCATGCCTCATATATGAGGAGCGCGGTCGCCTTCGATTGTATCAGCAAAGCGAGCAATTGCAACCAAGATAGGCCGAATCGTTCATGACCCCTGATCGCGCCCCTCAAGCGAATACGACCCATGAGTGGGGGTGAGCAGGACAATGGCCCAAGGTCATGACTGGATCGGTGGCGAAATATGAGAGCGGCACCTCTTTACTGAGATGCCGCCCTCACAACTCGCAGGCCGTTGATGCGCCGCTTTATTCCGGCCCCCTATACATCGTCTCTAGCGCGCCGAGCCTCTGCGGCGCGGACCTCATTGCCCTCACGGGCAAATATCAGCGCGGCACGGTGAAACGCGCGACGTGCAACGAAGGAATGCCCCAAATCGCCTTCGATGCGGCCCAAGAGGTAATTACACCTCCCCGCGAGATGTCGATAGCGTTCATGAAACGCCGCCATGTACATCTTTTTCACTCGGCCCACTAACCCCGCTAGACCATCGAGATCGCCGCTCAGACGGGCGCGCTGATATGCCGCCGTGAGGTGCAAAAAGTCGACCAGGGTGGGCATGTCGTGTTGGTGGCGATCGTCAAGGGTGAGCCGGGCAACTTCTTTGTCACTTCGCTTCAGCAGGGCCTCCGCATGCGATACCAGCGGTTCCCAGTCGCGGCGCAACCACGGCTGAGGCAAGAAGTCGCAGCGTGACAACAGGATCTCAGCATGCAGGGTGGCCGCACGCCCCAGAGACGGTCGCAAGAAGGGGATGACGGTGCAGAGATCGATGAGGGACGCCATAACCTCTGCGGCATATTTGTGTTCGAAGAAGATCTCATTGCGTCTTTCTAGGTTTGACGCTTCGAGTCGTCCTATCCACATCCGTACCATGGCGAGTTGCCAGCACAGCTTATGATATAACTCCACCCATTCTTGGAGTTCAGGATCGCTTTGGGCATCGAGGATATTTGGTAACATTAGGTGGAGCGGCAAGACGAAATTGCCGACGGGGGGACGCACTTCATACGCTTCCAGTAGCTCGGCGGTATCGGCAAAGGGACCTTCTCGCGCGTGTTCGCCGATCCAATCTTGCACGATCTCTAGGGCATCAAGAAGATCCCTTTGGCTTGCATCGGGGAAATGCAAGCCAAAGTTTGCCACGGAGCGTAAGAAGTACAAATTCGCCCTGAATGCCTCGCCATCGCCTTGTACAAACGCCAGGGTTTGCTCTTGCTCGATGAACTCGATCATGCGATTGCACGTATCGAAGGCGATGCGATAGTTGTGCGAATTGAGAGCGGCAGTAACCAGCCAGCGATCGCATTCGAGCCGCAAGATCGGGTCATCCGCGAGGCGCAGACCATCGACCGTGATGATGGTGTCGATGCGCTGCATCGCTTCATCCCAGTCGGCGCGGGCCACAGCGATGAGTGCGCCCAAATAATTGATGCGGGCGAGCTGGCGTGGCGAGACGATAATGTCACCCAAGAGGATGTCGCGCTGCATTTTCCTATAGTGCTTCTCGGTGGCTTCCGCTACGTGGTCTTGCTCGAAGGCTTGGATGAGTTGCGCGATTCGTATCTCGGCGGCGTGATTTTTGGCGGTATCCATGACATCCTCGCGATACGCCAACCAATTCTGCCGCAGCAACCAGCGGGTAAACCGGACAATGAGTCGTCTGTGCTCCATCGTTGATGCCCCCTTGCGCGCGATGATCACTGCTACTGTATCGCACTTATAGGAGCATGGCAAGTAGGGGCATAGCGTTTGGCATGGTCCCGCGCAAAAGTGAACATTTGGGAGAAATGTTCACTTACGGGGACCTTACAATGCGCTCATGATGGCCGCACAAACAACGGGCCGTGTGTCAAACGCACCCTGCATACTTCGAGATCCGTGTCACTGGTGCGCCCCGCCTATCGGTGTTCTGCGTCGAAGTCAGGGTTTGTAGGTGTCGTCGAGAGCATCGTGAGGTAGGGCCTCGCTAGCGTGTTAAGCGGGCGAACATGGCGGTACGGCGGGCAACAGCAGCGGCATAGCACTCACGATCACCCAGGTTGTCTTGCTCGCACAAGACGACGACGATGGAATAGCTGCGATAGGCATACATGGTCATGCGTAGTGCATCCGTGACTCTCGCCCATGCCAAATGTAGCTCGTAAAGGGCGCGATGGTTGCTTGCCTTGATGCGGCGCTGACAGAGGGTAAACGACTCGTGGGACAGCGAAAGTTGCCCTTCCTTGGCATATATCTGGCCTGCTTGGTAAAAGAAGTATGCTTGCTGCTGAGCGGATGAAGGCAATTGCCTCAGCAGGGTGATCTGCTCCAGCGATTTCACTCGACGGAGTAAAAGCGTGGATGGTTCTCCCTCTTTTGCCTTGTCCAAAGCATCTAATTCTCGTTCATAGGCTTTACTCCCCCCTTGCTGTGCTCCTCCGCCTTTCTTGTTAAATCCGGTGGCGTTAACGCTTGGCATAGATGCCATTCCTTTCTCAACAACGTCGCAAAAAAAAAAAAACGGTGCTTATGTTGGCCATTCATATCGTACAATAATTTTATCATTTAATCAACCCTTTCTTTGTCGCGTTTTATGGGGATACCACTATATAATCTCGCACGTTTAATAGTTTAGTGCCCAATTGATGAGACAAATGTGAACCAAGCGTCGATGATCTGACTATGGAAAACGGCAATGTTTCGAAAGAAGCATTGCCGTGTTGTCTAATGACGATTCAATCGATTGAAAATCGCGCAGCTTTTACCCTATGCACGGTGGACCGGATTCGTGCACGCAGAGCGGGTGCATCAGGGCGACAGCATGAACGCTAGCAGACTGCGGCGTATGGGCACCAAGACCTGCCAACAGTGCGCCCATTACGCACATGGCGGCGAAGAAGGCCTTCAGATTTCGTTTCACGGTGGCATCTCTCCTCTGAAACTATCGACAATCAGTGGTGTACTTAAAATTGCTTTTCACATATCTAAGCACTCCAAATACAATGTACGATCTTTTATTTCAAAATACAAGAAGCGCTCATAATAATTTGATTTATATTTTCTTTGTATTTATATTCTCTATCAATTACTTCTGGGTAATCGTGTTGGTAGCGCGACGCACGGTCAGCACGAATGGTCGGTTTTTGGTGAATGACAACTCGGGGTTTCATCTGGTTCAAGGCGCAGAAAAAATTGCAGCATCGCCCGCTGACGCGTTATGCTTGTGAGGAACACCCGAAAAGGCAGCAGGAAGAGCATCAACGAAAAGGGGGCACTGCGCTGATGAGTACGCCAAAAACTTACGCCGTCCAGATCGAATTTGACGTTGCGGCAACGATGCGCGACGGGACGACCCTGCGAGCAAACATCTTTCGCCCCATCGGTGAGGGACCCTTCCCCGTGCTATTGGAGCGATTACCCTACGGGAAAGACCTCCCCCTGGCGAGCTCGGTGCTGAATCCTTATCAGGCCGCGCGGGGGGGCTACATTGTGGTTGTCCAAGATGTTCGGGGACGCTTCACGTCGGCGGGCGAATGGCACGCGTTTCAGTCGGAAAGCGCCGATGGCTATGACAGTGTGGAATGGGCCGCGAAATTGCCGGGCAGCGATGGCAGGGTCGGGATGTTTGGGGCCTCGTACTTCGGCTTCACCCAAATCGCGGCGGCACGCGAGCGGCCCCCGCACCTGCGCGCCCTCGTGCCCTTCATCACCTGGGCACGGACCGAGGATGGCCCAGTCTTTCGGGGGGGCGCGCTAGAGCTGGGGTTGGCCCGGCACTGGGCACAGCTCAACGCCCTCGATACCAGCTTGCGCCGTACACGGCCCACGGACGATCCGCGGCAGATCATGGGCGGGATCATGCGGCTGGCGACGGAGCTAGACGCCCTGCCCGCGCGCGGCTACGCCGAATTGCCGGTCAAGGGGTTCAGCACGCGACGCGCGGATGATTCGCTCAACGACATCGACGTGGCCATCGACCGTCGCACCGACGCGGACTATCTCGCCATCGCCAGCGCGGCGCAGGGCTACAACGCCCTGGCGGCCTACCCGGCCCTGCACGTCGGGGGGTGGTACGACATCTTCCTGGGCGGCACGCTGCAAAATTTCGCCACGCTGCGGGCGGCGGGGCGATCCCCCCAAAAGCTGCTGATCGGCCCCTGGTCGCACACCTCGCAAGACGAGCGCGTCGGCGCTGTGGCCTTTGGCCTCGGCGCGTCGGCGGGGCTGATCGACTTACAAACCGACCTCCAGAGCTTGCAACTGCGCTGGTTCGACCGCTTCCTGAAAGATCAACCGAACGGCATCGATCAAGAGGCCCCCATACAGCTCTTCGTCATGGGGGTCAACCAATGGCGCACCGAACAGGAATGGCCGCTGGCACGCGCCGTCGCGACGCCGTGGTACCTGCACAGCAACGGTGGCGCGAATGGCGCGGCGGGTGATGGCACGCTGTCACCCCAGTCCCCCGCCGATGAGCCAGCCGACACCTATACCTACGATCCGCAGAACCCGGTGCCGACCGTCGGCGGGGCGTTTCTGATGCATCCGGCGTATCAAAACGGGCCGCAAGATCAGCGCACCGTCGAGGCCCGCCCCGACGTCCTGGTCTTCACCTCGGCCCCGCTGGCGGCGGACACCGAAGTCACAGGGCCGATCACCGTCACGCTTTTCGCCGCGACCAGCGCCCCCGATACCGATTTCGTCGCGCGCCTGGTGGATGTGCATCCCGACGGTCTGGCAATCAACCTGACAGATGGCATCATCCGGGGTCGCTTCCGCGCAGGCTTCGCGCACGAGGCGCTGTTGACTCCGGGCGAGATCACCGAGTTCACTTTGGACCTGTGGGCCACCAGCAATGTCTTTCGGGCGGGGCATCGCATCCGGCTCGACATCACCAGCAGCAGCTTCCCGCGCTGGGATAGCAACCTCAACACCGACGCGCCCTATGGCGAGGGAACTGAAAGTGTGGTCGCGCGGCAGACCATCGTGCATGACCGCGCGCATCCGTCGTATGTCGTGCTGCCCATCGTCCCCTCGGCATGATCGGTCGATTCGCGTCACCAGAAAGGACCGCTCATGGACGGCCTCACGACCCTTTTCGATGAAGCGCCGCGTCCAGCGGCACCGCTGATCGCGCCATTGCGGGCGATGTATGGCGGCGACCTCGCGCTGCCGCTGGATGCGGCAATGGGGCGCGCGTACAGCTATGCGAACTTCGTCACCTCGCTTGATGGCATCGTCTCCTTCGCGTTGCCACACCACGAAACGGGGAACGAGGTCAGCGGGGGCAGCCCGATCGATCACGCGGTGATGGGCCTCTTGCGGGCACTGGCCGACGCCGTCATTTGGGGCAGCGCCACATATCGCGCGGCACGGCGCTTCGTGCCAACGCCCGCCGCCATCTGGCCCGGCGGCGCGGCGGATTGCGCGGCGCAGCGGGTCGCGCTGGGGCTGGCCCCGGCGCCCACCGCCGTCATCGTCACGCAGAGCGGCGACATCCCCCTAGATGGCGCGGCGTTGGTGGCACCCGAGCAACCCACCATCATCGCCACCACGCTGGCTGGCGCGGAACGCATGGGGGTGCTGCCCGCTGGCCTCGCCAACACGACGGTCTGGACCTTTGGCGACGCGGTGACCCCAGGTGCCCTGCTGACACGACTGTTGGCCGAGCGCGGGGCACGCGCCGCGCTGTGCGAGGGCGGCCCCGTGCTGCTCGGCGCATTCCTCGCTGCCCACGTGCTCGACGAACTCTTCGTGACGCGCGCCCCCCAGATGATCGGTCGCAGCGCCGCGCAGCCGCGCCCTGGGCTGGCGGAAGGCGTCGCCTTCGCACCCGAGGACGCGCTCTGGGCACGCTTGCGCAGCCTCAAACGCAGCGGCAGTTATCTCTTTGAACGCTACGCCTTCGGGGCGGACGTGCCCAAGGGCGGGTAAACGCCAAAGGCGAGGGACGGACGATCTCGCATCGTCCGTCCCTCGCCCGCTTTTCCCGCTGGCGCTATTTCGCGCCACGGCGGGCTTTGCGCGCCTCGCGGATCATCTTGGTGCCAGCATAGAACATCAGCAGGAAGGACACGAGGGCCAGCCAAATGCCGCTCTGCTTGATGACGATCTGGTAAAACGAGGCATAGTTCGCCAGCACGACCGACAGATACACGAGGCCGATCAAGACGATGCTGGCGATGGTCGGCTGACTCTGGAAGAACTGGCGCAACTGCTTTTGTAGCTGCGAGAGGACCGTGGAAAGGATGACGATCAGGCCCGCGATGGCGAAGTTGCGCTGGTTGTCGCTATTTTCCGCGACGTTGGGGATGAACATCACCAGCGTCCCCACGATGCCGAGCGCGGCGGCGACCATCTCGCTCGTGATGAGGCGGCGCGAGACATTCCCCGTCTGCACGGCGATGCTGAGGCCGATGGCGATGATGGCCGCCAATGGCGTGAAGAGGATCAGCAGCAGGAAGCCCAGCGCGGTCGGGTCGGCCAGCGACGAACCAGGATTGCCCTGAATGGCCCCCAGCCCCTTCGTGCCGACCTCCTGAATGTAGGCGAAACCCGTGAACGCGGTGGAGCCTTTGACGACCCACGGCAAGAAGATGAAAGCGAT
>JBBQSR010000219.1:0-6626 GCA_038234855.1 Ktedonobacterales bacterium
ATACGAAGATCACCGAAGGAAGGGAAGGACACGAAGTTTTTTCTTCGTTGATCTTCTTTTCCTTCGCGGCCTTCGTGTCTCGTCCGCTTTTTTCGCCACCGTGAGGGGGGAGCATCGCCCATGGAACCACCCACCATGCCATCCCCTTTCGCGCATGTGCTGGTGCTGCATGGCGCGGCGTGGGGCGACCAACGGCACGCGCCCATCTTCGTCTACACCATCCCCGCCGAACTCGTGGAGCGCGTCGCCGTGGGGCAGATGGTGCTGGCCCCCTTCGGCGCGCAGTTGGTGAATGGCATCATCTGGGCCATCACCCCCGAGGCCGAGGGCGCGGACCCCGAACGGTTGCGCGCCATTCGCACCGTGCTGGACCCCATGCCGTTGCTCGACGGCCCGCACCGTGCCTTGGCCGAATGGCTGGCCGAAACGTACCTCTGCACGCTGGTCGAGGCCGTGCGCATCGTCGCGGCGGGCATGACCGCCAAGCCGAAGATCGATCTCGTCGCCCCCGCCGACCATAGCGCGACGAGCGCCCCACTCGTCGCGGCACAGGACGAGGCCGACGCCCGCGCATTATTGGGCTTGCTCGGCAGCGAAGGTCACGCCGACGAAGCCACCGTGCGCCGCGCGCTCGGCACCAAGCGGGCGGCGGCGCTCATCACCGCGCTGGAAGAACGTGGCGCGCTCAGCCGCGTCGCGCATCCTGAAACATCGCGCGCGGTGGTACCCGATGCCCTGGTGCGGCTGGTGGGCGCGGTGCCCGCCATCGCGACGTGGCGCTCGCACGCGCAAGAGCAATTGAGCGGCACGCCCACGCTCCCCCGCGTCTCGGCGGTGCACCCCGTCGCCGTCACGGTACGCGGCAAGCGGAATGGGCGCGGGGCGCTGTTGCAACGCATCGCCACGGCGGGGGGCACCGGCGCGCTGGCCCTGGCCCCCGCCGTGCCGCCCGCCCGCGAACTGGTGCGGCTGCGTGCCGCCCTGGCCGTGGTGGATCTGCTGGTCGCCACGCCGGAGGGCGCACGTCCCCGCCGCGAGGTGCTGCGGCTGACGCGCGCCACCCCCGCCGCCCTCGCCCTGCTGGAACGCGCGGGCCTCGTCGCCACCGAGGCCGCCCCCGCCGCCAGCGCGACCATCGCATCCCTCGCCATGGGACCGCCGCCCACGCTGCTGGCGGCCCAGGCCGACGCGGTGGCGCACATCATCGCCGCGCAAGACGCCGCCACGGAGCTAGCCGCGTGGCCCGCCGACGCTGGCCCGCCCGATGCCGAGACGAGCCAGGCCGCGCGCCCGATCTTACTGCACGGCATCACCGGCAGTGGCAAGACGGAGGTCTATCTGCAAGCCCTGGCGGCGGCGGTTGCGCGGGGGCGACGCGGCCTGGTGTTGGTGCCCGAGATCGCCCTGACGCCTCAGACGGTCAGCCGCTTCGCCGCACGCTTCCCTGGCCGCGTGGCGCTGCTGCATAGCGGGCTGCGGCCACTGGACCGCCAGCGCGAATGGCGGCGCATCCGCTCTGGCGCGGTGGATGTCGTCGTGGGGTCGCGCTCCGCCATCTTCGCGCCGCTGCCGGACCTCGGCCTCATCATCCTGGATGAAGAGCATGATGGGTCGTACAAGCAAGATGGTCGCGCGCCGACCTACCACGCGCGCGAGGTTGCCCTGACGCTGGCGCGGCTGACGGGGTCCGCCGTGGTGCTGGGCACCGCGACCCCAGCGACCGAGACGTTCCACCGCGCCACAGCGGGCGAGTTCGCCCTGCTCGAAATGCGCGAGCGACCGAATCCCCAGCCGCTGCCGCCCGTCACCATCGTGGATCTGCGGGCGGAACTGCACGAGGGGCACACCAGCATCCTCAGCCGCGAACTGCTGGCGGCGATGACGGCGAATCTGGAGCGCGGCGAACAGACGATTCTGTATCTGAATCGACGCGGCGCGGCGACCTGCGTGCTGTGCCGCGACTGTGGCTACCCCATGCGCTGCGGGCGCTGCGATGTGCCGCTGACGCACCATCAACACGAAGACAAGCTGATCTGCCACTACTGCAACTGGCGCGAGACGCCACCCAAGACGTGCTATCGCTGCGGCAGCAACGCCATCCGCTTCTTTGGCGTCGGCACCGAGCGGGTGGAGTCGACGGTGCGCGAACTCTTCCCCCAGGCGCGCGTGCTGCGCTGGGACGCCGACACCGTGCGCGGCTACGGCGACCACGCGGGATTCGCCCGCGCGCTGGCCGAGAAGCAGGTCGACATCATGGTGGGCACCCAGATGATCGCGAAGGGGTTAGACGTGCCAGGGGTGACGCTGGTGGGCATCGTCGCGGCGGATGTCGCGCTGTACCTGCCCGACTATCGCGCCCCCGAGCGCGCCTTCCAATTGCTGACGCAGGTGGCGGGCCGTGCCGGACGCGGCGACGCGCCGGGCCGCGTCATCTTGCAGACCTTCAGCCCCGAACATTTCTGCATCCAGGCCGCCGCCAACCACGACTTCGCCGCCTTTTATGAGATCGAGATCGCCTCGCGGCAATCATACTCCTACCCACCGTTTCGCCGCTTCGTCAAGCTGACCTATACCCACAAGGATCGCCACACCTGCCAGACCGAAGCGATCTCGATGGGCGACCATCTGGCGCGGCTGATCGACGACCTGGGCCTGACCGAGACGGATATCGTCGGCCCCGCGCCCGCCTTCATCGAGCGGTTGCGCAGCCACTATCGCTGGCAGATCGTCCTGCGCGGGCCAGACCCGCGCGCCATCATCGCCGCCCTCACCCCGCAAGAGGTCGGCCCTGGCTGGACCATCGACATCGACCCCACGAGCTTGCTGTGAGCGATACGCGCCCCCATCAGCGCCAGCTTTGCGCGTAGGCGTTTCCCACGATATCGTCCCACGAGCCAGGGAAGCCATAGGTGGCGGCGGTCGCGGTGCCCAGCCGCGAATTAGCGATGGCGACGAAGCCCAGCCCCGTTTGGGGACAGGTGACGAGCAGGGTCGTCACATCATCGACTTGCCCCAGCCGATGCCAGTAGAGGAACCCATTTTTGGCGTAGCACCGTCCATGGATGGTTTCGCTCTCGAAATAGTCCCACCCCATGAATCCTCGGTCCATCGCCAGCATTTGCGCATCACTCAGGAAGGCCCCATCGGTGTATCGCGCCAAGAAGGTGCCCAATTGCCGCACCGAAAGCTGGAACCCCGCCGCGCCACAGTTATCTAACCAGTCACCCCAGTTGAAGCCAGATGTCCCCGCGTCGGGGAAGGGATAGGCCAGCGGCGGGTCGGCACCAGGCGTGCAGGTGAGCGAAAAGTAGTGCCCATAGAATGATTGAATATAGCTCAAGAAGCGCAGGGCGGTGGCATGGCCAGGGTTCGCGACGCCCGCATCTGAGAACCCCAGCACGTCGGGAATGAGGATGCGAAACAGCGCAAAGTTATGGTTCTGATAGTGATAGACCTTGTCGCTGAGGTGAATGCCCTGGGCCATGAGTCCCCGCAGGTCGTCATAGGTCGTCGCGAGATCATTGGTGCTGCGAATGCCGCTGGTGTGGTCCAAGAGCTGCCGAAAGGTGATGGTGTTGATGTTCGGGCCAAGCGCCCAGCTTTTCGGCAGATAGGGCGACATCGGCGCATCGACCGCGATGTGGTGCTGCCCCAGCAGGGCGAGTGCCGCCACCGCCATGAGCGTCTTTGAGACGCTGGCGACATTGATCGCGGCGTCCACGGTGAAGGCCGTGGCGGGGGCATCCGCGGAAGTTCGGGCGAACCCAAAGGAGCGGCTGACGAGGGGCTGCCCATGCGACAAGATGAGGTAGCTATACCCAACGGCGTCATGGTTGATCGCGTGATCGATGGCATCCGCCCAATCGTTCAGCGCCAGGCACGCGCCCGCGTCACAGACGCGCTGGTCGCTCTTCGTGGGGAGCGGCGGCAGCGTCGCGGTCGGCGTCGCCACGGCAATGTTGAGAGGGAACGGCGTCGCGGCACCGCTCGGTGTCTTCGTCGTTCCACACGCCGCGACGATGAAGGTCAGCAACCATACGAGCACGACAGCAGATCGCAGATGGTGCCCAAAACGGCGATATCGCGGGAAGGGCATGGCGTTCGTCTCGCTCCCTCTGCCGACATGCCCAGAATGGGTGCGGCCATTTACCTCTTCTTCGCCCATCGTGCGACCCCTCTGGCGATGCTACAGATGACGTCGCGGTGTACGAAAGCTTTCCATGCACAACCATAACATTGGGTGGTGTCGCGGTCAAGCCGAGACGCCACAGCGGCACTGAGCGTGGCGCTGTGGCGTCGATTCCACGCATGTTGCTTCTTGGGGGCGTGCATGGTATCGTAAAGAAGGTTTTTTGCGCTTGCCCCTGACGCGATTCGTGGCGTCATTGCACTCGTCGCGATCATCGATTTTTCCCGAGGAGGCATCTTCCGTGAGTGTACCCATGTCACAGCAAATGCGCGAGCAACTGACCTTTGAACAAAAGGCGCGCTATGATGAATTGCTGTTGCGCCGCCAAAAGAAGGAGGGGACGGCCACCGTCCTCTCGTTGCCGCTGCTCGGCACCTTTGGGTTAGAGCATTTCTACCTGGGCAACACCGTGCGTGGGGTGCTGAGCCTCGTGTTTTCGTGGACGCTCATTCCCACCATCATCGCGCTCTTCGACCTGCTGACGGGCGACATCAAGCGCCAGGTGGCCTTTGCCAACGAGCGCATCGCCCGCCAGGTCTACCAGAACGTCATCGACAACACGCCCAAGCCCGAGGACATCCCGGCGGCGGCGGCCACGGTGGTGGCCCCACCTGCCCCACCGACGCCCGCCGCGACGCCGACGCCCATCGAGCCGCAGGCCGACGTGACGACCTCGACCGTCACCGAGACGTTGGCCTTTGGCACGCTGCCCACCGCGATTCCGGCGAATGAGGCCACCCCCGCCGCGCCGGTGGCGAACGACGCGGTGATCGCCGCGACCGATGCCCTGCCCGACGCCGCCCCCGCGACCGTCACCGAATCCGCGATGGTCGCCGATACCCTGGAACAAGACGCCACGACGACGACCAGCGGCACCTTCACCCAGACGCAGTCCAGCGCCGCCTGGCAGCAGGGGATGGACGCGCCCGCCACCACCAGCGATAGCACCACGACGACCTATGGCGATGTCGCCGCGACGGAACCCGTCATCACCAGCACCGTCGTGGAAGAGGATGCGCCCGCTGCTGCGATTGCCGCCCCCGTCGCCCCAGCGACCGACGACGATGCACTCGCCCCCGGTGATGGCGTCTTGGTTTTTCTCGCCGATGATGATGAGCCGACGGATGTCGCGCCCGTCAATGGCGAGGTCGACAGCATCACCGCGACCGAGATCGACACGACCACCCAAACCGTTTACCAAGAGACGGTCGCGCAACAAGAGCACGTGGCGACACAGCAGTATCAGGATGGCAAACTCGTCAGCGCCACCCGCTCCGATAACACCCTGACGGGCGAGATCAATACGCTGCTGACCGAGCACAGCACCGAAGACATCATCGCCGAGATGGACGCGCGCACGGGTGGCCCAGCCCCCTCGGCGTGGGTCGACGTCTCGCCGCTGCACCCTGGTGACGCCCCCGCGACCGATGCCGGCAACACCGCAGCAGCGCCCACCGACGCCGCCCCGGCCACCAGCGACGCTCCCCCACCGACCCCGGCCCCGACGGGCACCGATGCGACGGGCGGTGGCATGGGCAGCGGCGGCGGCAACACCGACGTCCCCGGCGGCGAGCTTGGCCCCAGTGGTGGCAACGCCCCCGGCGGTGGCCTGGGCAACTAAGCAACCAGCCAATATCTCATAGACGCGCCCCGCTCAGCGAGACGGGCGCGCCTCTTTTTTTTGGGTGACGCGATGCTATGCGGTACAATGTCTGCACGACGCCCTCGATGCAGAAGGAGTACCGCACCCGTGGATGCACTGCCGCAGACCGACGACACCCCCTATGGCCAGGGTGAACCCATCGCCTGGCGACCGACCGATGAATATCTCAAGAAGAGCCGATTGCTGCGCTTCATGGGGCAGCACGGCATCACGAGCTATGACGCGCTGCTGGCGCGGTCGACCGCCGACCCCGCGTGGTTTTGGGATGCGGTGAGCGCGGACCTGGATCTGCGCTGGCACCGCCCCTACACACAGGTGCTCGATAGCTCGGCGGGGGTGGAATGGACGCGCTGGTTCCTCGACGGCCAGTTCAACTACGTCGCCAACGCGCTGGATAAACACGTGGGCCTGATGGGCACTGGCTTGCTGCACGCCCAACCCGACCGCCCGGCGATCATCTGGGAGGGCGAGGAGGGCGACGTGCGCCGCCTGAGCTACGCCGAACTCACCCACCTCACCAACCAGACCGCGAACGCGCTCGCCGCGCTGGGCGTGGGCAAGGGCGACCGCGTCGGCGTCTACCTGCCGATGATCCCCGAGGTCGTGGCGGCGACGCTGGCCTGTGGCAAGCTGGGCGCGATCTTCATCCCCATCTTTTCGGGGTATGGGCCAGAGGCGGTCGCGGCGCGGCTGCGTGACGCCGAGGCCAAGGTGCTGGTGACGGCGGATGGCTTCTTTCGCCGGGGCAAGCTGGTGGCGATGTACGAGACGGCG
>JBBQSR010000220.1:0-6582 GCA_038234855.1 Ktedonobacterales bacterium
GCGGCTGGTGCGCCAGTCGCTGCCTGCCGGGGAGCGCGACCGCTTCACCGAGCGGCTGCATCTGCGGGCGAGCGGCGCGGAGGTCGCCGCGCGCCGTCGCCGCATCTTAGACGCGCTCTTTTGGGAACTGACCTATTGGAAGACGCCCGAGTGGTACGAAGAATTGACCGAGGGCGAGCGGTTGCATCCGGGCATCTTTCGGCGCTTGCGGCCCGACCTGCGCGACCGCACGGTGCTCGATGCCGGGGCGGGCAGCGGACGCGCCACGCTGGATACGCTGCGGTCGGGTGCCCGCCACATCTACGCCATCGATCCGTCGGCGGGGTTGCTGCGCATCCTCGAACAAAAGGCTGAGGCGCGGCAACTGAAGGGGCGCATCACACCGCTCCGTGGGCGCTTCGACGCCCTGCCCCTGGCGGATGACAGCGTCGATGTCACGCTTTCGTGTTCGGCTTTCACAGCGGATGACGTGAGCGCGGCGAAACGCGGGCTGAGTGAGATGCGCCGCGTCACCCGCGCGGGCGGCAAGATCGTGCTGATCTGGCCGCGCCCCGACGACCTGGCCTGGCTGAAACGCCAGGGCTTCACCCACGAGACGCTGCCGATGCAGGGTGAAATGCAGGTTCACTTTCGTTCGCTGGGCAGCGCGCGGCGGGTGGTGCAACGCTTCTACGCGCACAACGAGGTGGCACAGCGTTACCTGCACCAGCACCCCGAACCCGCCATCCCATTTTCGGTGCTGGGGATGAACCCGCCCTGCGACTATGCCTGGACCCTGGTGCAAAAATAGTGTAAGGTGGGCGTGGTCGCCCCGCTGATAGGCGCGGTGGTGTTGGTTGCGTCACAGCGTGGCCACGGGTCGGCATGGTACAATGGCGGTAACGCTTCCCCGCTCATCGCCATTCGCGAAAGGTTCCACTGCCATGACGCAACCACAACCCTACGTGGTCAAGGTCGCTGACCCCGCCGCGCTGCTCGTCGAGACACGCCCCCTCGCCAACCAGCTCTATAGCGCGGTCAGCGCCGACTATCTGCAATTTCGCCGCACCTTTTTCCGCGAGCAAGACCCCAGCCTGGCGACCGAGCCGCCGCTGCATCCGCCGCCGCACCACGACGAAACGGCACGTCTAGCCGAAACCGCGCTGAAGGCGATCCCCTCGGTGGTGCAATCCGTGCCCCTGCTGAGCGAGATCTACACCCATCTGCACAGCGTCGTCGACATCCACACCCTGACCGAGAATGAGCTGCTGACGCTGCATAACATGACGATGGTCTTCCTGTACGGCACGCGCGATGGTCTGCAAGCCTGGTACGTGGAATACCTGAACGACGCGGCACACCAACTGGCGGAGGTGCAGCACAACGATTACTACATCCACTTCCCCTTCCATGGCCTGTTCTTCATTCCGCAAGACGACCTGCTGAAATTCGATATCGCCATCCGGCAGGGCGACCACGCGCAGACCGCGTCGTATGTGCACTCGATGGGCGAGCGGCTGGTGACGGTGCTACGCGACCCCTTCCATGGGCAAGAGCACTTTTCCTTCGCCGGGCCAAACGGTGAACGGCACCGCACCATCTTCAATCTGAAGACGACGGCGGGCCTCGCCATCGGCGGCTATCTGGCGCTAGAGGCGGTGCGCGCGGTCATCAGTCCCCATTCGCCCTCTGGCCCGCCCCAGGCGGCCATCCACCTGATCCCGCCCGAGATGCAGCAGTTCATCGTCGCCCCGCCGCCCGCCGGTCAGTAGTCCCACGGCAGGGTGGCATCGACGGGATACACCACGAAGTTGGTGTAGGCAACATCTTTGCTCCCATAGAAACTGCACAGGCCAACATAGCCCTGGCTTGGTATATCGTCGGCAGCATCGATATAGCTGCCGACGAACTGATCGTTGATATAGAAACGATAGGCATTACCGTGCATCCAGATCATCATACGGTTGCTTGAAAAGCGAGGCGCGTCAAGGGTAGTGAATTGAAAACTTGGTGATAATATGAGGCAATCAAGATAATCGATGGTTGGGCTACAGCGACGTAGCGACCAATATCCGACCGTTCCATCATCGTATGGAACAAAGAGCAAGGCGAGCATGTGACGTGAAGCGGCGTCACTCCGCACGACCAGTCCGGCTTGGCCAACGCTTGATGTTATAGTCACTTCAACCACCGCGTCAGCGTATTGGCGGTTTGTCAGCGCGAACACGGGCTGGCCCCCGCGCAGATGATACGCTCCGGCCTCATACACGGTATTGGCTCCTACAGGCCATGTCCCGGTGGGGACGGCGAGCGAATCGCTGAAGATCGGCGTATGGGCTCGCACACGTGCGGGAAGTGCCGCCAAGTATGATGGCTGTGTGATCTGCGCGATGCCACCGAGGACAACGACCGCCAACGTGAGCACGATCACCAGCGCACCCACCACCCTTTGCCATGACCGCTTTGCCTGGGACGTTGGCAGCATCCGTTCGATGCCCGCCGTTGGCAGCACCCGTGCGCGGTGCTCGGCGATGAGACGCGGCAAGTTGTTCCGCTGCGCACGCAGATCGCTGGCGAAACTCGTCATGTCGCGCAGGGGCAGCATACTTGATGCCGTGATGATCTGCTCTAGCAGCAGACACCGCTGTACGGTGGCCTGGCTGCTGTTGTAGCCGAGTTGCCACGAGAGGATCTCATCAGCGGTTTCGATGCGCCAATAGAGTGGCTGCGGTTTGTCAATGGTGGCGTTCCACACGCGATAGACATAGAATCCTTGAACGCTTTGCCAAGGGATGAGGCGTTTCGCCACGCGCAGCCCCTCTTTGGTCGCCATGACCGACTGCCAGGGGTACCCGTTTTGCAGCAGATAGTTCGCGATGAGCATCAGCGGAAACATGATGAAGATAAAGATGGAGCCGCCTGTCGATAAGTCAAACGCGGTGCGGTGCAAGGCCCCCGCAAATCGAGCAAGGTATGGTGAGAAAAGCTGCTGCATACTCCCAAAGATAAGGATGACAACAAAAAAAGGGAATCCCGTTATAAACGTCGCGCGCAGAGCGTACAGCGTCCGTTTCGGTGCGCTATCGATCCGCTCGACGGCGAGAAGATGCCCAAAGCGTTCTGGTTGTGCTAACGTCTCTGACTCTGGCAAGGGCACGATATCAGCCTCCACGAGTGGCAAGTCGAGATCGCCCGTATGCAAAAGATAGCCGAGAAATGGGGTGCGCGCTCGCCACCCCCCGATGCTGCCGACGACCAGCAACAGCCCATACGCGAGGAAGGCGAAGTAGACACTATTTGACCAAAACTTGAGCCATGGCAAAGTGATCGGTCCTGCATCCCACGCTTGCAACAGCAGCCAGAGTTGCAACACGCCGAGCGCCACGAACAGCACCGCGTATCCTGGACCAGCATAGCCGATCCGCAGCGGTCGCGTCCCGGTGACTGGTCGAAAAGAGAAAAAGCGCATCATCCCCTGCTCCCCTGCTGGTGCTTTGGCGTGTACAGTTGCCCCGCGAGCGTTGTGAGGGCTGTCACGTCTGCCCCTTCGCGGCGGCGCGCGGCGATGAGTCGGCGTAGGTCGTTGCCGTGCTCTTCTAGGGTCCGCTTGAAGTCCGTCATATCTCGTGCGGGCAACATGCCAAAGGCATAGACGAGTTGGGCCAGGCGATCTGTTTGTGCCGCATCAGGCAACACGGGCCAGACCAATGAATCGCGCGGCCCATCGACGCGGTAGAGGATGGGGTGGCGAGCTTCCCATGGGCTATTGAGAAACGACCGACAATAGAAGCCTCGAATCTCGCGCCAGGGAATGCGTTGCTTGCCCCACTGCAAGCCCTCTGTGGTGACAGCGATGCGTCGCTCAGAATGCTGTCGTAAAGCATCCGCCAGCAAGGGGAGGGCAAGCAAGACAAACACAATGATCATACTGAGTGCATAGAGCCGTACAAACGTCGTCACGTCCGTTCCAAATACTCCTGCAAAAAACATGGCACTTGGTGAGGGAAACACGGAATTTATTGGCATCGCTAATGGTAAGATAGGTCCGATGCCCACCAAGCTCGACATGGCACGGTCTAGTGGTGTTTCATTTCTTCTGGTGTGGTGTCGAAAGAACGGACCTTGCGAGATGATGGTGCCGATGAATTCCGGCTGTGCCAAGGTCGCGGTTTCTGGCAACGCTGTTGGCTGCTCGGTCGCTAAAGGAAAGATTGCCTCACCGACGCCATCTGGGAAGTACCAATCATCGAACAAGTGGCGTTTGCGAAACAATAAAGCAAAGATCGGGATGGTAACGACACAAACAGTTACCAGAGCACCAAAAGCCAAGTAAAAATCCGTATCCATCCCTGAGGGGTGGGACCAGAGCAGGTAGGCGACATTCGCGCAGGTGATCGAAATGAGATATACCCAACAGATGCCGAAAATGATGAGTTTCCCTGGTTGCGTCGCAAAACGATTGGTATATAGCGTAAGATGTCGCGTAGATCGTGATAGCCTCATGCGCTTTTCTGGCTCCCCTGCTGTCGCTCTGGTGCTAGCATGCCATAGCCAGAGGCTGGCTGTCAACCAATGGGCAGCACCGGGGGAACGATGGCTATCTGCCGCCCTGCATCAGATTCGTCACGCGGGATGAGTGGATGTGGCAGATGGCGATGGCGGCGGCGTCGGCGGCGTCGTCGGGCTTGGGGACGGATTCCAGGTTCAGCAGCATACGCACCATCTCGCCGACCTGGTGCTTGGTGGCGCTGCCATAGCCCTGCACGGCTTGCTTGACCTGCATGGGGGTGTATTCAGCGACGGGCAGCCCTGCCTCCGACGCCGCCAGCAAGATGATGCCGCGCCCCTGCCCCACCGCGATGGCCGTGCGGGCATTGCGCGCGAAGAAGAGTTCTTCCACGGCGGCATCCTGCGGCTTGTAGAGCTGGATGATCTCGCTGATGCCATGGTAGATCATGCTGAGCCGCTGGGGGAAGGGCATCTCTTTGGGGGTGATGACGACATCACAGACGAGCAGACGCAGCTTGCCCTTTTCCTCCGCGACGACCGCGTAGCCCACCGTCGCGGTGCCAGGGTCCACGCCCAACGTCAGATGCATCGTCTATTCCCCCTGAGTGTTTCTTTGGACGCGAAAGGCACGAAATTCCACGAAAAGCGCGAAAGGCTTTCTAGAACGTGAAATAACGCGGGATTTGGGCAAAATGACGCGGAATAGAGCGAAGCACGTTTCATCAACGCATCGGTATTTTGCGTCTTCTCGTGCGCATTTCGTGTCATTCCGCGTTCCCGTCCCTTTTCGCGTCTCGCGTGGAATTTCGCGCTTTTCGCGTCCAATCATCGTCAGGCCTGGGCGAGGGCGGCGTCGTTGAACTCGGCGTTGGTATAGACGTTTTGCACGTCATCCAGTTCTTCGAGCCGTTCGATCATGCGCAACGCCTGGCCGGTCGCCTTTTCGTCGAGGTCCACGGTGGTTTTGGGCACGAGCGTCACCTCGGCGCTGACCACGGTGAACTTTTGCGCTTCCAGGGCTTGCTGGACGGCGTCCATCTCGTTCGCCATGGTATAGACGGTGAGGGTTTCGTCACCATCATGATAGGCTTCGGCGTCCTCCGCGCCCGCGTCGATGGCTTCCAGCGCCAGTTCGTCGGGGTCGCGGCCCGCTAGCTCGATCTCGATGACGCCGCGCTGCTCAAAGATCCAGTCGACGCAGCCATTCTCGCCCAGGTTGCCGCCGTTGCGGCTAAAGACGTTGCGGACCTCGGCGGCGGTGCGGTTGCGGTTGTCGGTCATCGCCTGCACCATCACCGCGGCACCGCCGGGGGTGTAGCCCTCGTAGGTGATGTCTTCGAGTTGCGTGCCCTCGCCGCCGCCCAACGCGCGCTTCACGTTGCGGTCGATGTTGTCCATCGGCATATTCGCGGCGCGGGCGGCATCGATGGCCTTGCGCAGCCGGAAGTTGGTGGTGGCGTCGCCGCCGCCGCCCTCGCGCACCGCGACGATGATTTCGCGTCCCAGTCGGGTAAAGAGTTGTCCACGGCGGGCATCATTGACGCCCTTTTGGCGCTTGATCTGCGCCCATTTGGAATGTCCAGACATATCGCCTGCCTCGCTTTATCTTCGTGCGCGTGTCGCCACTGAGGCGCGCATGCAGTCGCGCCCCTGCACCGGACGCGCCAGGCAAAATATGTCCCATTGTATCACGCCGGGGGATGAAGCGCAAAAACTGGGGGAGCGAAGACGCGGCACGCAGGGAACGAAGGATAGGACGTGACACGCAGAGGGGGAGATGCGGTTGCGCACAAATTCGACGCCGCGACGGTCTTGATTGTCGTGAGCGATGGAAGTGCCAAATAGGTTGACGAAACTGAACTATTTCTGTTAAGTATCCCTATGTGCAGAGATCGCCTCGGAAGCGGGGCGTCAATTTACTGAGCAGAAGGTGTCCCCTCTCCTCGATCTGCCCAATGAGCAAAAGCAATATGCAGCGATTTTTTGTCGGCATCGGCACATTGTCGGTCCGCTTCCGTTGGTTGATCGTCTTGGCGTGGATCGCCATCACCATCGCGAGTGTTCGCATCTTTCCTGGCCTGGGGAGCATCACCC
>JBBQSR010000221.1:0-6580 GCA_038234855.1 Ktedonobacterales bacterium
GTGGATGGCCTCGCGCTCGGCGACGCTGGTGATCTCTTCGCGCATCTTATCGACCAGGGCGCAGGCCAGCGGATATTCGACCTGATAGGGGCTGGGCAGCACGCCCGCCTGGGGCCGCATCGAGCCATCTGGCTGGAAGCCCATGTACCCCAGCCCGAGCGCGCTGACGGGGATCAGGCGGATGGGCGCGTTCTTGTTGGGGTGATTTTGCACGAAGTCGCGGAAGTCGTCGAATTTCATCAGCACGTCGCGCACCTGTTGCAGCATGTCGTTGCCGGGCATCGTTTTGCCGTCGCGGCTAAAGACATCCCATTTGGTGATGATGAAGTGGACGGGGCTGCGCATCTGGTTTTGGTTGGCCTGGATGTGGCGCATCACCGCGCCGACATTCTCATACAGCGGCTCAAGCTGGGTAGGGTCGCGCATGTAATCGCGGATCTTCAGCCCGTCGATCAGCCCGACCACGGAGTCGGCCTCTTGGATGGCCTGATGGAACTCGGGATGCGGGTCGTACTGCGCCTGGTGCGTCAGCCGTTCGCCCGCGTAGTCCATGTAGTTTAGCTGGAAGGCGGTAAAGGTGCCTTTCGCGGTCGTGACCTTGCTATCGAAGGCCCAGGTGGTGACATTGCCCATCAGTGTCTTGTCGGGCAATTGGCCGCGCATCAATCCCTGATACATGCGCCCGAGGGTGTTGCCCTGCTCGATCGGGGCATTCAAGAAAAAGGTGGTCTCTTTGCGCTGAATCTTGAGCCGTTCGTACATGCTCGCTAGATAGGTGGTTTTGCCGCTCCCTGACGGTCCCAGGACGATGATGTTATGTGTCGACATGCTGTCTGCTCTCTTTCACCGAACCCGCGCCACACAGGCGCTTTCCCATAAAGTATGGCACACCCACCACCCCCGATCAACGCATATGGGGCGATGGTGAGGTAGTTCATAGAGCGTGGAAAGCGTATTGTTGAGGCTTAGCGGTGGCGAAAAGATGGCGGCCATCTCACCCATTCACTCGCCCGCAGCGGCGACCTCGGCCTCGGTCACGGGTTGGGTGCGGCCCAGGCGACCCATGATGACGTTGACGAAGGCGCGTCCGCCCTGTTGCAGCAGCGAGGGATTGCGACGGATGATGCCCAGGACGAGCTTCATGGTGAAGTCGCCGCGCACCGCTTCGGCGGCCTGGGCGGGGGTGAGGCGGCGCAGCAGGTCTAGGCTGGCATCCCATTGAGCGTCGGAGTAAGCGGCGATGCGTTGGTTGATGAGCAGCGCCACGTCCAGGTCGCGGCCAAAGCGGGCACGCCACGCGCGTTCGTAGCCGCTGAGCGCGCTGGCCGAGGTGTCGCCCCGGCGCACCGCCGCGCTGGCCGTCTCGCCCGCCATCTGGCCCGAGTACAGCGCGAACCGGATGCCCTCGCCCACCAGGGTCGAGCCTTGCCCAGCGGAATCGCCCGCCGTCAGCATGCCATCCATTACGAAATGGGGCATGGTGCCGACCGAGGGGAAGAGGCCAGTGTGGTACTCCAGCGGACTCGCGCCCTTGAAGACCGGGGCGAGCTGCGTCAGCCGCTCGGTGAAGGTGCGCAGATATTCGCGAGCATCGTCGTCCACATCGGGCCGGATGACGCCCACGCCCAGCCGCACGCGCCCGTTGCCGCGCGGGAAGGCCCAGGCATACCCCGCTGGCGCGACATTGCTGCCCATGATGAGGAAGAGTTCGTCTTGCGGATAGTTCGGCGCGACCAAGTCCCACTCCGCGCCGTAGCCATAGCGATGATAGCCGCCGTGCAGCCCCGCGCGCGTCGCCAAGGTGGAGGAAAAGCCCGAGCAGTCGATGGTGACGGGGGCGCGCCATTCCTCGGGTTCGTTCAGCGCGCTCTTGCCGCGCACCCCGACGACGCGCGTGCCCTCCAGCAGGGGGGCCTCGACGGGGGAGGATGGGCGAATCTCCGCGCCCGCGCGCACCGCCCGCGCGGCGACGTGCTGATAGACGCCGCGCACATCCAGCACGCAACAGACGGGCGTGGCATAGGTGAAGTCACAGGCATTGTTGGGCGACAGAAAGGTGATCTTGCGGATGGGATGGTAGAGGGTGTCGGGGATGCCCAGCGCCACCATATCGGCGATCCACGATCCGCCGCTGGTGTGGATGGGGTAGCCGATCTCTTTTTGGCGTTCCAGCACCACGGCGCGGGCACCGCCCTTCGCGGCGGCCTCTGCGGCGGCCAGCCCCGCCGGGCCACCGCCCACGATCACGACATCCGCTGTGTTGTTTGTCACGCTTGCCATCTCGTCGCCCCTCTTGCGTCTTCCTGGTGTCGCCCCTTATTGTAGCACGCGCTGGCGGGCCGCTACACCGTGCGGCTGTTGCGCTGATAGGCGTCGGTGTCGATGCCCCAGGCGTTGATGCGTTGGGGGGTGATGCGGATGGTGTCGCGCGTCACGCCCACCGCCGGGTCGTCGGCCAGCAACATCTGGGCCGTGCCACGAATCTCGATGCCGCGCGGCTTCCAGGGCGGCAGCACGTCATCCACGACGAAGGCGATGCGCGGGTCGCGCGTCAGATCGCGAAACTTCTTGCTGTCACGCAGTTGGTAGCCGATGATGTCGATGCTGCCGGTGGCGTCATCGACGCCATAGCCGACGGGGACGACGTGCGGTGCGCCATCCGCGCCGGTCGTCGCCATGCGGCCCAGCTTTTGTTCGCGCAGATACGCCAGTTCCCCATCGGTAAAGATGGCCATGACTGTTGCTCCATTCGTTCGTGTCGCCGCGCCCCATGTGTCTGATCCTGGGGCGCGGCGACAGCACGCGGGTGCGCGCTCGGTGGCTGGCTCAGCCGTTCAGCACGGCGTCGATGGCCTCGATGACATCGGGGGTTAGCTCGACATCGGCGGCGGGGACGTTTTGGCTCACCTGCTCGGCATTCGTCGCGCCCGTGATGACGCTGCTGACGCCCGTTTGGCGCAGCACCCACGCCAGCGCCAACTGGCCACGGGTGACGCCCAGGTCCGCCGCGATGGGGGCCAGCTTGCGCACGCGGGCCGCGTTGTCGTCCGTCAGGTAGCGGTCGCGCAACCACACCTCTTGCGAGAAGCGCGAATCGGCGGGGATGCCGTCGTCATACTTGCCGGTCAGCATGCCCTGCGCCATCGGCGACCAGATCACCAGGCCGATGCCGCGCGGCTCCGTCACGGGCAAGATCTCGCCCTCTACCCGTTCGCGGTAGAGCATGGAATATTGCGGCTGCTCGGACTGCGGGGGGTAGTAGCCGTGCTGCTCGCACAGGTCGTGCGCCGCCTGAAGCTCCGCGCCGCTCCACTCAGAGGTGCCCCAATAGAGGATCTTGCCTTGGTGGATCAGGTCGTCCATCGCGCGGACGGTTTCGAGCAGCGGTGTCGCCGGGTCGTAGCGATGGCAAAAGTAGATGTCGAGGTAATCGGTGCCCAGGCGCGTCAGAGAGGCGTCGATGCTCTGCATGATGTGCTTGCGCGACAGACCACGGTCGTTGACATCGTCGCTCATCGGGTGAAAGACCTTCGATGAGATCACCAAGGTGTCACGTGGATACGCCGCCAGCACGCGGCCCATCTGCGTCTCGGCCTCGCCGCGCGCGTAGACATCGGCCAGGTCATAGAAGTTGACCCCGGCATCATAGGCGGTCTTGACGATGGCTTCCGCCGTGTCGTTGCCCATCTTGCCCGCGCCAAAGTTGATCCACCCGCCCAGCGAGACGGCGCTCACCTGCATCCCCGCGTTGCCCAACCGACGATATTTCATGGGAACAAACATCTCCTCACGTGTTGCGGGGGCACGACCCGCGTGCCCCCGTCTTGGTGAATTGTACGCGCTGCGTGGCCTGGGCTACAAGGTCGCGGTCGCCGCCTGGGGCAGCGTCGCGGCTTCGCTGGCCTCCTCGGCGTGCAGCGGCAGGGCGATGGTGAAGGTCGTGCCCACGCCCTCGGTGCTGGCGACCGTGATGGTGCCGCCGTGCGCCGTGACGATCTGGCGCGACACATAGAGTCCCACGCCCATCCCCTTGATCTTATGGTCGGGCGTGTCGGTGTTGGGCGCGCGATAGTACGGCTCGAAGAGGTGCGCCATCGCCCCGGCAGGGATGCCGATGCCCTCGTCGCTGATGGCGATGGCGACCTCGTCGTCATCCGTCGTCGTGACCCGCACCTGCACCGCGCCGCCCTCGGGGCTATACTTGATGGCGTTTTGCAGCAGATTGTACCAGACCTGCTCTAGGCGGGCCTCATCGGCGCTGATGGCCAGCTTGGGCGGGGCGTCGAACGTCAGCGTGTGTTCGGCATCCGAGACGGCCAGCTCCGCGACAATGGGGCGAATCTGCCCCACCACGTCGAAGGGCGCGCGATTCACCGCGAAATGGCCGGTTTCGATGCGCGACACGTCGAGCATGCCCTCGATCAAAAGTTTCAGGCGTTTGGTTTGGCGCATCTGCACGTCCACCAGTTGCGTCAGGCGGTCGTTATGGACGGGCATGCGCTGCAACTGGCGCTCCATCAACTGCGCGGAGGTCGAGATGGCCGTCACGGGTGTCTTGAGTTCATGCGAAGCGATGGAAAGGAAGTCGTCGCGCAGTTGCACCGCGCCCTCGGCATGGTGACGGGCGGCGCTCTCGCGGGCCAGCACGTCCTCGCGTTGCTGCATCATCTGTTGAATGAGCATGCTGATGAGGCCGAGCATCCCCAGCAGGGCCAGCGTACCGATGACGAAGGTGACGGTCACGCCCTCTAGGCTCTGCTGAGCCGCCGCCGTGCGCGCCAGGAAGGTCTGATGCTCGTTGCCCTCCATCGTGGTGATGGTCTGGCGGATCTGTTCCATCAACTGCTGGCCGGTGTTGGACCGCACCATTTGCAGCGCGCCCGCTGAGTCGCCGCTTTGCTGCAAATGTACCGTCTGTTGCAGTTCCGCCATCTTTTGGTTGGCGGTGCCATTCAGTTGCGTCAGCAGGTCTTCCTGGGTCTTACTGTCGCGCAAGAGCGTTTTCAAGAGCGTCAGGTCTTGGGTGATGGTGGTCTGGGCGGAATTATAGGGGGCGAGATACGAGGCATCCCCCGTCAGCAGGTAGCCGCGCTGGCCCGTTTCGGCGTCATCGAGGGTGGTCAGCAACCCTTGCAGCGCGTTTTGCACCCGCTGTGAATGTTGCACGGCCTGTTCACGAGCGTTCAGCCCCTGCACGCTGTTGAGGAAGATGATGCCATTGACGATGACGATCACCGCGACGATGGAGATCATGGCCCACAGGCTGCGGCGCGAGAACGCGAATTGATCGCGGCCCCAGGCTGACACGCCCCGGCTCCACTGGGCCGAGAGGCGCGCGGTGCGTCGCCCGATTTCTTGCATCCACGGCATCATCGTCGTCTCCTAACCACGTACCTCAGCAGCGTACGTGCTGCCAGCCCCCGTCTCTCGTAAAGCATACGACAAACGTGCCACTTTGGGAAACCAGCGCGCGCGATCTCTCACGAAAACTTTACCCCCTGCCGATGAATAGACAAGAACGGGCGGCCCCATCCGCCACCATCGCTATGAAGAGGTCATTCGCATGAATTTACTCGAATTCACCCCAAAGGGCGCGCTGGACCACCACGTGATAGCGCAATTGCGCGACCAATGGCGCGGCAGCCAGCCCACCGATGCTGCCGCCGTGTTGGTGACGGGCACTGCGCTGCGCTACGCCGCCCCCGAGGGGCTGGCCGAATTCGCCGCCCTGCTGGATGCGTGGCATGTAGAGCGGCCCGATCTGCCCATCTGGCTGTGCCACCTGGAACCCGAGATCGTGCTGGCACGGCAGTTGGCCGACATCGGCGGGTGGTGGCAGGTCGCGCCCGACCGCGCGACGGTGCTGTGGGAACTGGGCATCCGTGATGAAGAGGCCACGACCACCACGACCGTCCTCAGCGCGCCCGTGTCGACCAAGGTCTATGTGCGCCCCTCCGGCCTGCACGCGCTAGATAGCCTGCTCGGTGGCGGCTTCGAGCCGGGTAGCGTCTGGTACATCGAGGGTGCCCCCGGCTCGGGCAAGTCATTGCTGGGGCTGCACTTCCTGGCGGAGGGCATGGCGCATGGCGAACCGGGCCTGTACATCACCGCCGCCGAGCCGCCTACCAAGATAGCACAAGCCTTTGCAAAGTCGTGGCCCGCGCTGGAAGAGGCGCTGACCGAGGGCACGCTGGCCGTGCTGGACCCCTCGCCCTTTTTCACCGAACTGCGCCTCGCCAAAGAGCGCCGCACTCGTGGCCGCGTCGATGCGTGGGACGAAGTGTGGCGCTTCGTGCAGGATGTGACGCGCCAGAGCCGCAACCAAGGCGCGAAACGCATCGTCATCGATCCGCTGACGCCGCTGCTGCTGGCCCACGAGAGCGCGCTGGACCTGTGGGACATCGCGCAGACGCTCGTGACCGCGCTGAGCGACAACCTGGGCGCGACGACGCTGCTGACCCACGTGGCCCTGCCCCAGCCCGAATATGTCGCCATCGGCGGCGTGCTGGGCGCGCTGTGCCACGGCGCGCTGCACGTGCAGATGCACGCGGGCGCGGAACTGACCGTCCATGGGGCGAAG
>JBBQSR010000222.1:0-6576 GCA_038234855.1 Ktedonobacterales bacterium
ATCGGGCTGATCAACGCCATCGACCGCTTCGAGCCGGACCGGGGCATCAAGTTCGAGGCATATGCCACGGCGCGCATCCGGGGCGCGGTCATCGACCAACTGCGCGCGCTGAACTGGATGCCCCGCTCGGCGGTCAGTCGTTCGCGCCAACTAGAACGCATGTTGGCCGATCTCGAGCAACGCCTAGGTCGCCCCGCCCACGAAGACGAGATCGCGGCGGAGTTCGGCGTCTCGATCGAACGCTATCGGCACATGCTGGCCGAGGCGGGCACCTCCATCCTCTCGCTCGATGCCCCACTAGCCCCCATGCGGCCCGACGACGACACGTCTTCGTTGGCCGAACTGCTAGAGGACGCCAGTGCGCCCAGCCCCAGCGAAGAGGCCGAGCGCCACGAGCAGCAGCAACACCTGGAAATGGCGCTGAGTCGGCTGCCCCCGCGCGAACGGCTGCTGATCTCCCTCTACTATGACGATGAACTGACGATGAAAGAGATCAGCCAAATCATGCACGTGTCAGAGTCGCGGGTGTGCCAACTGCACGCCCAGGCGGTGCTGCGGTTGCGGGGGCACTTCCACGTGCGCGCGCCCGAGAGCATCCCCGCCACGCCAGCGCCGCGCGGCAAGGCACTCGCCCGTGCATCATAAAAGGGAAAGGGGGAGATCAGGGATGCGCCGGATGTTCTTCATGGTGGCCATCGGCCTCTGCCTGTTGGCCTGGCCGGTTGGGGCGGCCCATGCCGAGGAAAAGCCCATCGCCGTGCCGCTCTCGTACATCGCGAATTTGTCGAACACGGGGGCGACCACCGCGACGGGGTCGGCGGAGGTCTGGCGCACCGACGCGGAGGTGCGCCTGACGACCCAGGGGCTGACCGCGCTGCCCAAGGGCCAGACCTACGCGGTGTGGCTAGTGAACCCCACGGCGGGACAGTTCCTGCCGGTGGGTCGCTTCGCGGTCGCCAGCGATGGCTCCGCGACGATGGATGTGAGCCTGAAAGGCAGCATCGCCACGGGCTTTTCACTGGTGCTGGTGACGGTGCAGCCCGACCCGCAGACCGACACGCACACGCCCAGCCACAGCTATGCCATCGTCGGCTTCTTCCCGCAAAACACCGCTATCCAGCAGCAGGTCAAGCATCTGCCCGACACCGGGCAAAACGCGGTGCATCCCCCCTTCGAGCCATCGTCGGCCATCGTGCCCGAGACCACGCCCGCGACGGGGGGCAACGGCAATCAAGGGATGGCGTACATCCCGTTGGGCATCGCCGCGCTCAGCATCGCCTTCGTGCTGCGACGCGGGCGACGGCTCAGGGCATAGGCTGGGACGCGATCAGAAGGACACGAGGCTCGAACATGAATATCAGAACATCCACGAAGAACACGAAATGCTGGGGAAAACCAGCGGATCGTTATTCCAATCTTCCTCCCTTTCGTGTTTTTCGTGGGGTTTCGTGGCCTTCGTGTTCGCAAAGAAATCAGCAAACTGGGCAAGTGAAAGGAATCACGGACATGCTACAAGGACTGTATACCGCGACGGCGGGCATGGTGACGGAGATGGCCGCCGTGGATGTGCTGTCGAATAACCTCGCCAACGCGGACACCGTCGGCTTCAAAGAGGACTTCGAGACGTTGGTGCGCCAGGGCGCGAACCCCAAGTCATATGGCATGGGCGGCGCGGTGCGTGGCACAGGCGTGCTCGATGTGAAGACCGGCATCGACTTCACCCTCGGCTCGATGCGCCAGACCAGCAATCCGCTGGATGTCGCGTTGCAGGGGCCGGGGATGTTTGGCATTCAGTCTGGCGGCGGGGCGGTGTATGCGCGCAATGGCCGCTTCCACCTCTCAGCGACGCGCCAGCTCGTCAATGTGGATGGCAACGCGGTGCTGGGAACGAACGGCCAGCCCATCACCCTGCCCGATCCGCAGGGGCAACCCATCGTCATCCGGGGTGATGGCACGGTGCAGGTCGGCAGCGGGGTCGCCGGGCAGATCGGCATCTTTGGCGCGACGGGCTGGCAAAAGGCGGGCAATGGCACCTATACCCCCATCGGCACGGCGGCGACCATCACCACCACCCAGGTCCGCCAGGGCGCACTGGAAATGACCAACCTCGACCTCACCCTGGCCCTCGGCTCCGTCATGGGTGCCGAACGCGCCTATGAGGCCGCCGTGCAAATGCAACACATGCAAGACCAGATCGCCCAGCAAGCCGCGAACGACATCGGCAAACTGCCGTAGCGACGACGAGGATTAGACGCGAAAGAGACGGAACGCGGAATGACACGGAATAATCGCGAGAAGACACGAGATGGGGCGAGAACGTGAAACGCACTTCTGCCATTCCGCGCTGATCTCGCGTCATTCCGCGTTCCGTCCCATCCTTTCGTGGGATTTCGCACTTTTCGCGTTCAAAAGACAATACCGAAGGAGATGCAAGGATGCTGCCAGTGTACAATCGCGCGGTCGCAGGGATGCAGGCCGCCCAGCAAGAGATGGATATCAACGCCAACAACATCGCCAACGTCAACACGCCGGGCTTCGACGCCTCGGATGCCATCTTGGCGGACCTGGCCTATCAAAACTCGGACCCGCGCAATCTGGTAACGCCGGGGAGCGCCGCCACGGTGCAGGGCGTCGGCGCGACGGTAGAGTCGACCTCGCGGTCCGGCCAGTTTGGCCAACCCGTCAGCACGAATAATCCGCTGGATGTCGCCATCACCGGGGATGGCTATTTGCAGGTGCAGCAACTGGATGGCACCACGGCCTATACCCGCGCGGGCATGCTGCGGCTGGACGGCCTGGGCCGCTTCACCGTCGGTGGCGCGTTGGTGCAGCCACCCGTCACCCTGCCCCAGGGCGCGCTGAATCCCGTCATCGCGCCAGATGGCACCGTGACGGCCACCACCCCGAGCGGCCAACAGGCCATCGGACGCATCGGCCTGGTGCGCTTCCCGAATGCCCAGGGCTTGCGGGCCATCGGCGACACACTCTATGGCGCGACCCCCACAGCGGGCGCGCCCATCACGGGGCGACCGGGCGACGCGGGCTTTGGGCTGCTGCTGCCCGGCGCGCTGGAATCTGCGCGGGTGGATATGAGCCGCGAGATGGCGAACCTCATCGTCGCCGAGCGCTCCTTCACCCTCAACGCACGCGACCTGCAAACCATCGACCGCATGGTAGGCGATGTGACCCGCCGCTAGGCCACATGACAATAGGCCACTCGCACCGCGAACCAGATGATCCCTGGCGCGTGGTGCGGGTGGCCTGTCCGCATAAGCCAGTCAGGGCTATTCGTCGTCCTCGGGCGGTTCCTCGTCGGTCTCGGCATCGGGCGTCTCGGGGATGGTGCCAGCGGCGGGGGTAGCGACCATACGGATCTGGTGTTCCAGCGCCTGGGCGACATCCTGGTTTTGGCGCAGATATTCCTTCGCGTTCTCGCGGCCCTGGCCCAGGCGAATCTCGCCGCAGGTGAACCACGCGCCGCTCTTCTTGACGAAGCCCATCTCCAGGCCGAGGTCGATCAAGCCGCCCTCGCGCGAGATGCCCTCGTTGAACATGATGTCGAATTCCGCCTGACGGAAGGGTGGCGCGACCTTATTCTTGACCACCTTCACGCGCACGCGGCTGCCGACCACATCGTTGCCCTGCTTGATGGATTCGATGCGGCGAATGTCCATGCGGATAGAGGCATAGAACTTCAGCGCCTTGCCGCCCGTCGTCGTTTCCGGCGAGCCAAACATCACGCCGATCTTGTCGCGGAGTTGGTTGGTGAAGACCACGGCGGTTTTCGTGCTGTTGATGGCACCCGTCAGCTTGCGGAGCGCCTGGCTCATCAGCCGCGCTTGCAGGCCGACGTGCGAATCGCCCATCTCACCCTCGATCTCGGCGCGGGGCACCAGGGCGGCGACCGAGTCGATGACGACCAGATCCACCGCGCCGCTGCGCACCAGCATCTCGGCGATCTCCAGGGCTTGCTCGCCCGTGTCGGGCTGCGAGACGAGCAGGTTCGCGACATCGACCCCGCAGCGTTCGGCATAGGCGGGGTCCATGGCGTGCTCCGCGTCGATATAGGCTGCGGTGCCGCCGCTCGCCTGGACGTTGGCCATGATGTGCTGACACAGCGTCGTCTTACCACTGGACTCTGGGCCATAGACCTCGGTGACGCGTCCACGCGGGATGCCGCCGATGCCCAGGGCCACGTCGAGGGCCACCGCGCCGGTCGAGATGATGCCGATGTTGGTGTTGCGCACCTCGCCCAGGCGCATGATGGCCCCCTTACCAAACTTGCGCTCGATCTGCGACAGGGTGGTTTCCAACGCTTTGTCGCGCTCTGCCGCGTGCTTGTCGACCTGCGCGGCGGTAGGGATGGTTTTGTCTGCTGGCATGACTGATGTGCTCCTCTTCAGCGCCTGTACTGCGCTGCTGATGTGGTGCGAGGGATGCTGTGTGTCGGGGGCAACTGTGGCAAGAAAAGGGCGTTGTGCTCTTAGAACAAGAGTACCACACGGCAGCGGTTCTCGTCAATCCTTCTCGTCATTCTCATGCACCGTCACGAAAACGGCAATAGCCCATTTGGGAGCGTCGCCTGCTCGTCTCACATCGCTGGCGCTCCCTGTGGGAGCGGCAGTCGCGCGGAAAATCTGCTATGATGCAGCCATGCAGCATGCCCCAAATAAGGAGGTTTTATGCCATGCGGACCCGCATCACCGCCCTCATCAGCACGTTTCGCAGCGATCCCCGCGCGGCGCTCACCAGCGCGAACGCCATCCTTGGCGCTATCGCCGGTGTGACCTTTCTCGCGCACATAGCGGTGGCGAACAACTATGGGTACTTCCGAGACGAACTGTACTACCTGGAAGACGGCAAGCACCTGGCGTTTGGCTATGTCGATCAACCGCCCCTCATCGGCTGGCTAGCGGGCCTCACCGATCTATTCTTCCATAATGCGCTGCTTGGCATTCACCTGATTCCGGCACTGGCGGTGGCGGCGTTAGTCGTGGTGGCGGGCCTGATCGCGCGCGAACTGGGCGGCGGACGCTTCGCGCAGGGGCTGACGGCAGGTGCGACGAGCGTGACGGTGGTCTTCATGGCCACCGGCTCGATCTTTTCGATGGATATCTTGGATGCCCTGTGGTGGTCGCTCACTGCATATGTGCTGGTGCGGCTCTTGCGGCGGGGCGAACCGGAGTGGTGGCTATGGTTCGGCACCGTGGCGGGTATCGGCCTGCTGACGAAGCTGACGATGCTCTTCTGGGGCTTCGCGGTGGTGGCGGGGCTGCTGCTGACGCCACAGCGGGCACAGTTTCGCACCCGTTGGCCGTGGCTGGGGGGTCTCATCGCCTTCGGCTTCTTGCTGCCCTACATCCTCTGGAACACGGCGCATGGTTGGCCAACTTGGGAGTTTTGGCACCATTATGGTGGCCTCAGTGGCGGCGGCCCCATCGGCTTCTTCGCGAATCAACTCCTCTCGGTGAATCTGCTGAATCTCCCCTTAATCGCGGCAGGACTGCTCTTTTACTTCCGCGCGCCAACGGGCAAGCCCTATCGTGCGCTCGGGTGGGCGTAGGTCGTGTTGTACGTGCTCCTCACGCTCATCAACGCAAAGGCGTATTTCCTGGTGCCGATCTACCCGGTGCTGTACGCGGGTGGGGCGCTGCTGATCGAGCCAGCGATGACGACGCCGCGCTGGCGCTGGGTGCGGCTGGCGTACCCAACGGCGCTGGCGGTGTCAGGACTCCTCTTCGCGCCACTGGCGATGCCGGTGCTGCCACCCGCCACGTATGCCCATTCCTACGGGTCGCTCAGCTTTCTGGGCAATGGTGGCGCGGGGCAACGCAACGCGGGCGTTTTTCCGCAGTATCTCGGCGACCGCTTCGGGTGGGATACCCTGGCGGCCACAGTCGCGGGTGTCTACCAACATTTGCCAGCGACGCAGCAGCAAAAGGCGTGCATCTTCACCGCGAACTATGGTGAGGCGAGCGGGCTGGATCAGTATCGCGCACGCTATAATCTGCCCCGCGTCATCAGCGGCCATAACAACTTCTCGCTATGGGGGCCGGGGACGTGCGATGGGCAGGTCATCATCACGGTGGGTCTGACGCCGCAAGATGTCCAGCAAAGCTATGCCGCCGTGCAAACAGCAACCACCAACCAATGCGATTATTGCATGGATGACGAATTCGGCGCGCCCATCTTAGTGGCAACCCAGCCGCGCTACGCCATCCAAGACCTCTGGGGGCGTGTCAGACATTTCAATTGAGCCCGCTAAAGCTGGCGAACGCTCCCACTGATCTTGCGAAACCACGGGGCATGTGATATAGTGGAAAACGTCAGCTTTGGGCGATTAACTCAGCGGCAGAGTGCTACCTTCACACGGTAGAAGTCACAGGTTCAAATCCTGTATCGCCCACCTCACCCCCTCTCACCCTAGGCGCAGCCAAGCCTCACCACACTACTATCCTTGGCTGACCGCAATTTTGACCGCAATCCCTTTACTCCCCCCCTCCGTACAGGTCATCTATGGTGTCCAAAGCCATTTGCTGCATACGTGGCGTGACATGCCCATAGATGCCGAGCGTA
>JBBQSR010000223.1:0-6465 GCA_038234855.1 Ktedonobacterales bacterium
CAGAAGCGGCGGCTTCCGCGCGAAAACTGGACCCCATCATCCCCCGGCACTCATGACCTTTGCCCCTCAAGTCGCGCCGGATTCCGAGATATAACCTGTAGAGAAGCACAACGCAGGAGGCGGAGCATGCGACGCACACGACCACAGCGGTTCGGCCAGGGGGGCACGCAGCGACGCGCCAGCCAGCACGGCGCGGCACAGCGCACGGTGGCACGCCGCGACGCGCGCCCCTGGACGAGGCGACCGGGGGCGCTGCGACGCTTCGTCACGCTGCTCTTCTTGGGGGGCGCGCTGCTCTTGGGCGGCTGCTCGCTCGACGCCGCGCCGACCAATGGCGGCGGCGTCTCGGGCCTACAGATCACCGTGAATGGCCCGACCGGTAGCACCACCACGAATCCCTCGAAGACGGCGACGCTGCCCACGACCAACGGCACGACGAGCAGCACAGACACCAGTTCGTCGCTCCAGATCCTCGCGCTCATCACCGTGCTCAGCCTGGCACCATCGCTGATCATGATGCTGACGGGCTTCACGCGCATCATGATCGTGCTGTCGTTCCTGCGGTCGGGGTTGGGGGCGCAGCAGGTGCCGCCGAATCAGGTGGTGGTGGGCCTGGCGCTCTTCCTGACGGTCTTCGTCATGGCCCCCACCTGGCAGCAGATCAATGACACCGCCATCACGCCCTACTCGCAGGGTAAGATCACGCAGTCCGTGGCGCTAGACCGCGCGCAACTGCCCCTGCGCGGCTTCATGTTTCGCCAGACGCGCGAAAAGGATCTGTCGCTCTTCGTCTACCTGGCGAAGGTCCAGCAGCCCCGCACCCAGGCCGATGTGCCGACCTATGTGCTGATCCCCGCATTCATCCTCAGCGAGATCAAGACGGCGTTTCAGATGGGCTTCTTGATCTTGCTACCCTTCGTGGTGATCGACCTGGTCATCTCGACTTCGCTGATGTCGGTGGGCATGATGATGCTATCGCCAACCATCGTGTCGCTGCCCTTCAAGCTGCTGCTCTTCGTGCTGGTGGATGGCTGGGGTCTGGTGGTGCGGTCGCTGGTCCTCAGCTTCCATTGAGGCCGTGGCCAGAGTTATCAACACTTTTGTGGATAACTTTACGGAAAGGTGGATATCTTGTCTGCTGGCTGCGCTTTCCACCACCGTGGTGATATCCACAATGACTTGTCCACACGTGGAAAGCTTTGTGGATGGCGGGATAACCTGGGGACGAATTGGGGATAGCCGACACCCCCTGTGGACAACTTAAACGGGTCCATGCCAGATATCCACAGTCGTCCACATCACACACGGTTCCCGCCCCCCTTTGTCCACAACCTATCCCAGGGATGAACATTGGCTGCGCCTGGTGGCACGGGGGTTATCGACACCATCCCCGACACTATTACTACGACGACTATCTTATAAACAAAAAAGAAAAAAAATATAGCCGATCTTAGAGCCGTGGAGATTGTGGATAACGGGGGATAAGCCGCCCATCCTTCCCTCCTCTGCGGAATAGCATAATAGGTTCTTAATATTGTCCTTCTAAAGTACTATTGCCCGTTTTCTAAACGGAGAAGAAAAGAGCAAGGAGTCCGAGATGTCAAAAAAAATCTTGTGCGTCGTTTGGTCGTTGTACCTCTTGTAGCAGTGGTGCTTGCCGGTGTCTTTGGAGCCGGTATGTTAGTTTCGCATGTATTGCCTGTTAACGCGGCTTCGTGTCAAGGCTATTCGTGTGATGGATATGATCCAGGAAAATCAGGGTGTTACAATGATGTGAATACGTTATGGGAACAGACCCTTCCCACAAACGTAGGTGGGTATACTGTCAATTTATCGCTTAAACATTCGAGTGCTTGCCACGCGGTGTGGTTTATAGCCACAAAAAATGTTGACGATTATGCTTCCATAGAAGCTGTCTTATACGACGCGGCGACGGGTGAGCATTTTACTGCATAAGCACCTGCTCAACCTCAATCTGGTATTGGAGCAAGTTCACCTGTTCAGGCAGTTTCTACTGTCTTAGCTGGATGTATTACTTCGCATATTTACCAGGGAGAGGCCTTCGTTGTGGGTGTCATAGTTAGCACTCCCGGAATTTCTCCTTCGTCGTGTTGAACATTTTGTGGCACTGCGTTCTAGTCTGCCGCTTGTCGGCGGGGCGTGTCGCTGCGGGTCAGTGAACGCCAGAATCCTACTTGCTATCGCTGATTGCCTTTTTGTTCAGGAGCGGAGCAGGAATGAGCGGAACCCATCTGCGATAGGGCCGTCGATGAGGTGCGTCTCTCTTCTTAGCCCCATCCGCGGACACCAACACGGTCTGGGATGAAGCCAAAGAGCCGATCACTGAGAACGCGCAAGCCCCTATATGTTGTGGAGTGATTTCGTGTCAGGTTACTGTGGCGGGGTCAGGACCGGGGATTTGTGGGTAATAGGGAGGTGGAAGGAGAATTATGTCACCTCCCTCTGTACTAGGCCGCGATGCAGGGATCCGTCGTCAAGCGACAGTGTAGATCTTGTGCACGCACTTTATTGAGGTCTACTGGAAAGAACTTGAGCGTCATGAACACCTCTTGCTGATAGGCTGGATCAAGGGTGGCATTGAGCAAGGCTTGCAATGCTTTACCCGTGGGGGTTTTGCGGTCAGGAGTGCCGATGGTGTAGGCGTGCGCGAAGTCCCAAAACTGATATTTGCCAGTGAGAATGTTGGTCAGGCTGGGATCGTAGCTCTCAATGGTGATGGGAAAAGCGGAAGATTGATATTGTGGTGAAAAGCGCAGGGCCTCTTGCGCGATGTAGCTGATCGAGTAATCCTCGTTCGCGACGTTTTGTAGGGTGTTGCCGCTGTTCGAGGTGGCGGCGATATAGCCCCCGAAGGGGACGCCCAGCATCACCGATTTCTTGAAGGTCAATGAGATACCTGAGATATCGGTAGCCGTCCCCCCATCGTCGCGGGCGAGGACGTCGATGCGCCGACTTGGTCCTCCATCGATTTTGCTCCAATCCGTGAGGTCGCCATGGAAGATGTTGACAAGTTGTTTGCGCGAGAGATTGCGAATCCCTCGGTTATAGACGCCTTTGCCTACGATGACGATCTCAGGGATGATGCTGATCAGATGGTCCGCCAGGTCGGGTACTTTCGCGGTACTGCGGCCATCGGCGGCGATGCTGAAATCCGTGATGGCGATTTGGTTGGGGCGATTGATGAGCCAACTGCCATCGCTGCGCAGGATGGTAGTACAGGTGCCATTCACCCGGTCAAAGGTGGGGCGCAGATTGATTATGGGTGATGCGGCGTTGCCAGGGCCGAGGACATTAATGGCTTGTCCCATGATATCCGCCGTCTTTGGCGGCGCGTATTGGATGGGGATCACGATGGTGTTGTCATCTTTGGGAGGCTCACAGGTGACTGGGGTGGCGGTCGCCACCACGCCAGTGCTAGATGCATAACTATGGGGGCCAAATAGCTGAAAAAGCAGCGCGGCGATGATCCCGATGATGACGATGCTGCTGAGCGAGATGCCGACGCGCGTGATGCGTTGGCCGACGCTGCGCATGTGCGGAGCGATGGCACGCACCACGATATTCATATCCGGCGAGAAGTCGGGGTCGGGGCGCACGACGGTGGCATGCACGTTGGCGAGAGCCGCGATGCTGGGCGGCAATTGGTTGCGATGGGGCATCTGTGCGCCCTGGATGAGGACGGGAATGATGGTGGCACGGCGCTGGATCGCCGTCTCGATCTCGATGCGCGCGAAGTCATTGGGGTCGTTGGCGCGGGCCTGGGTGATGCCCAGCCACGCGCGCCCGATGACGACGAGCACCACCGTGTCGCGTTGGATGGATTGCCGCAGCACCTCGGGGAAATTTTGCCCGCCGATGAGGGAATCCACATCCTTAAAGACGACGCCCTTGCCGAATTTGCCGATGACCCGGTCAAAGATGCGCCCGGTGATGTCGATGCTGTCGTCACGCCGATACGAAATGAAGATGGAGGCCATATTCTTCGTTCCTTACTCGCTGAGCCAAAACGGGGGACACGATGCCTGGTTGGGGCATTCACCATTATAGGGGAGATATGTTAAGCCCTTAATGTCTGATGGTGGTGCTTGCTCAGATGTGGCAGATTACCACAAATAGCTGATCGTTATTGTGCGGCTTCCAGCACAATATGCATACCTATCTGGCAGATATAAAGCGTACAAATGTGGATATGTTGATAACATTGTGGATAGATGATCATGGCAAGCAAAAAAAAGAACGTTCCACGTGGAACGTTCCCTTGGTTGGTTTGTTATGCTGCTATTTGCTCTGGCGCAGGAAGGTTTGCAGCGAGAGGTTGTCGAGCGCGGTCAGCACTCGCTCGATGTCGGCCACTACTTCTTCCAGGAGGGGGGGCAGCCATTCTTCTTGGTGGGTGGGGTCCTCTTCGTCGCTCCAGCGTTGGCGACCGCGTCCGTGGCGGTTGGTGCTGCGCTGGCGCTCCATCAGCTCGCGCAGCGAGGTCAGGCTCTCAGGGTTCCACAGCGGCAGTTCCACGTGTTGTTGCAGGGTCAGGCTCTCGGCCTCTAGCCCCTTCTCGCCCGAGATGACGCCGATGCTGGGCCGCGTCTCGATGGCGCGGCTCGAATTTTCGCTGGCACGGAACTTCAGCATCCGTACCAATGGCTTGAGGTCCACTTCGTCCAGGGGAATGCCGTCGAGTGCGACGGTGTAGGCGAGGTCCAGCGCCAGGGGGGGCACGTCCTCGGTGTGCAGGTGGGGGCACGTCTCATTTGGCTCGTGAAAGAACTCACACACGCCCTGGGGGCCGTCCAGCGAGAGCGCCGTGTCGAGTGGACTCCAACTGTACGAGAGGCTACAGGTCGCCTTGTGCTCGGCTTCCTCGCACGGCCCCAGATGACACACGGCCTCGAACTCGCGCTCCATCGTCTCGGTGTTGAGCCAACTGTCGGGGTGGGTGGTGATGCCCGTCGTCTCGGCGGCGCGCAAAAAGAGGCGCGTGACATCTTCGAACGTGATCATGCGTCGTGCTCCCTGGCAGCGGCACCTATTTCGTCGCTCGTCGCTGCCTTTCCTATGATCATACAACGAAAGCGCCACAGATGATATGCTCTGAGTGGGATCGCCCTGTGACCAAGAGTGGATAAGTTTGTGGATAGGTGGATAACCCAAGGGAGGCGGTGCGACGATGACCCGACAGGTGCGCGCGGTGGCGGTGGGCAACCGCATCAATCCCCTGGCGTGGCGCGATGATGCGGCGGCCATGCGCGAGATCGCGCGGGTCGTGGGGCTGGCCGCGCCCCACCTTTCCGCCACCCTGCCTAACCTGATCGTGCTGGGCGAATTGCTGGGGTTGCCGGGCGCGCTGCTGGGCTGGAAGGGCGCGGTCGCGCGGGGACGCGCGACATCGCAAGCCGCGCTGACTTTGCTGGCGCTCGCCGACGCGCCCAATGTGCTCGCCATGCGCCGCCGCTTCCCAGGCATCTCGCCCGCGCGGGCGCTGCTGCTGGCCCGCACCGACGCGCTCTATCGTCCGCTGGCGACCATGTTGCCCCGGCTGGCACGCCGCTACCGGGCGACCATCATCGCGGGCACCGCCGCGCCCGTGGTGACGCGCTCCACGCGCCCGCGTGACATCCTGCGCTGGGGCACGTTGGGGGCCGACGCGGTGTATCTGCCCGCCAGCGCCGAGGCGTACAACACGGCCCTGCTGGTGACGCCTGACGGCGTGTTGCACCGCGTGAACAAGGTATACCTGACCGAGAGTGAGGTCGCGACGCTGGATCTGGTGGCGGGTAAGCTGCGTGATGTCCCCGTCATCGAGACGCCCGCCGGACGCATCGGCGTCGCCATCAGCCTCGATGCCTTTACGCCCGCGTATCTGCGGCACATCGACGCCCTGCGCGCCGAGATCGTGGCGCAGCCCGACGCGAACGATCTGCTGTGGACCGCGCCGTCCCAGACCTGCGCCTGGCAACCGCAAGAGTGGCTAAACTCCGTGTTGGGCAGCGTGCAGCCGCAGTACCGTCACCTGCAAGCGAATATCTGTGCCATGCAAACCGGCAACTTTTTCGATGTCACCTTTGATGGGCAATCGACCATCACGCGCAAGGGCGCAGATATCCCCAAGGCTGTGGATAACTTTGTGGGAAACTCGGGGTTTGTCCACACCGTCACGGAAACGCCGCTGCGCGGTGAGGTGCTGGCTGTCGCGCCATGGGTGGTCGATGACCCCCTCACGCGCGATCCGTCGCTGTCGTTGGCCCAGCGGCGGGCAGAGTTACACGCCATTGGGCGGCAGTTGCTCCCCGGTGGGCGGCGCGCGGGGCAATTCCGCGAGGTCGCCATCGCGGCGGATATTCCCCTTTGATAGGCGCGATTTTGGACAAGATATCCACAATCCTTCCACATTGTGGATATCTTGGGGAAAAGTCCTTCATACGCACGTCGTACCGAGCGCGCTAT
>JBBQSR010000224.1:0-6433 GCA_038234855.1 Ktedonobacterales bacterium
TACCTGCAAGAGCAGCGGCCCGATGTCTTCATCACCATCGGCGCGGGGCGGTTCGTCGCAGGCACCGATGCCCCGCGCGCCACGACCGCCTGGCTGGGCGCGGCCATCACCAGCGAACTCGACACGCTCACCACCGATGTCACCGCCGAACGCCTCGCGGATTTCACCACCGTCCTCCGGGGCAAGGGCGGTATCGACCGCACCTTTGACCGTCTTGCCTCGCGCGCGCGCCGCCAGTCGCGTCGCCTGTCGCAGGGGGGGTAGCTCGACAACCATCACCGCGCGGCCCGCTCTCCCGCGCGGGAACGTTGCGTGGAAGGTGGGCATGCTCACATGGCACGTTTGAGCGATCGCGCCGAACACCGCCCTAGCCCAGCTTGCCCCGGAAGGCGTCGCGGTCCTCGGGGCGGCGCTGCACCGTGTTGTCGGCCCAGTCGAGTTGCTGGCGCAGGGTGACGCGCCGCCCATCGGGCACATCCTCGCCCAGCGTGACGCCTGGCCCCACGAAGGCGTTGCGCCCGATCACCACGCCCGGCATCAGCGAAGCATTGATGCCCACGCGCGTGCCGCTGCCGATGACCTGGCCCAGCTTGGCGCGGCCCGTCGTGACGCGCTCGCCCTTCACCCGCATGGCGATGGGGCGTTCGTCTAGCCGCAGGTTGCCCGTGACGGTGCCCGAGCCGAAGCTGACGTTGCTGTCGATGACGGAATCGCCCACATAGTTGGTGTGGAACCATACGTCATCGCCCAGCCACGACCGCGCCACCTCGGTGCTATAGCCGATGATGCAGCGTGCCCCCGTCATCGCGTCGCGCACGAGCGCGTGGTTGCCCAGGATCGTCCCCGGCCCGATATATGCTGGCCCCAAGATGGCCGCACCGGGGTAGAGCCGCACATTCTCGGCGACGATGACCTTGCCACGGATGCTGGCCCCCTCGGCGATCTGCACCGTGGGGTGGATCTGCGGTTCGCTGATGCCCGCCAGCAAGAGTTCCATCACATCGAGCATCTGCCAGGGATATTTCAGCGAGGCCGTCGCGGCGGCGTGCGGCAGCGCCAGGCTGGTGCGCCGCGCCATGATCTGCGTCAGGGCGCGCTCATAGCGGCTGCCCTGGTCGCCGTCAGCGGCGGCGGTGAGCGCGGCCAGCAACTCACCCGCGTGGGGGATGACATGCGCCACCAGCGTCACCCATGCGCTCGGCTCGTTGCCCGCGCCGGGCTTTTCGACGATGCCGCGAATGGCGAAGGGCCCCGCCTCGGGCGAGGCATCGGCCCCCGCGACGGGCAGCAGATAGCCGCCAGGGAAATAGCTGGGGGTGTGCAGTGCCGCGATGAAGATCGCGTCGGGCTGTGCCTCGGCCTGGGCGATGACCGTCTGGTGAAAGGTGGGGGCCAGCAGGTCATGCGCCTGGGTGAGGTAGACCCCATCCTCCGGCGCGATGGTGGCGAGTGCCCGCGCGGCGGCGTCGCCCATCCCCACCGGCTCTGGCTGGATGACGAAGCGAAAGGTCACGTTCAGCCCCAGCGCGGCGCATTCCGCGCGCAGGTCGGCGTCGTTGTGGCCGCCCGTGACGATGACCATCTCGCGCAGCCCCGCGCCCGCCAGCAGCCGCAGATGGCGCGCCAACAGACTCTGCCCCATGAAGCGTTGCAGCGATTTGTCGCCCAATGGCCGCAGCCGCGCGCTCTCGCCCCCGGCTAGAATGATCGCCGTCAGCATCACAAGCTCCCGTTTTTGGCTTCATTATAACCCACGGTGCGCTATAATGACGATCTCAGCAGAAGAAGGATCGCAGCCGCAAGTGCCTATGCTTGCTTGGCAGCGCAGAGAACGCACCGCGAAAGAAGGTCCGCCCCGATGCACCATGAGGCCCCCCCCACCGATGTTACCTTGCCCTATGACCTAGGCGATGGGCTGACCTTGCGGTGGTCCACGGCAGCCGACACCGAAGCCATCGCTTACCTCTTGGGGACCGTTCACCGCCCCGACGCGGCGGCCCCCATCACCGCTGGCATGCAGGCGCGCACGCGGATGTTGATGCGCGGCGACGCCCCCACGATGGGGTCAGGCGATTTCGCCATCGTGCAAGACACCGCGCAGGTGGGCCAGCCCGTCGTCGCGTGCGCTTGCCTGTGGCACCACACCTGGGAGTACGCGGGCATCCCGCTGGGCGTGGGGCGACCCGAATATGTGGCGACCGATGCCACCTATCGCCGTCGTGGCCTCATCCGCGCTATCTTCGCGGCGCTGCATGCGCGCAGCGCCGCCGAGGGCCACACCATCCAGGCCATCACGGGTATCCGGCATTATTATCGCCAGTTTGGCTATGAGTACGCGCTGGATCTCGATGGCATGCGCGGCGTCGACCTGACACAGATTCCCCCGCTCGGGGCCGACGCGACGGAACCCTTCGTGCTGCGCCCCGCCACGGTGGCGGACATCCCATCCCTCATGGCGCTGCACAGCCAGCGCCGCGCCGACGCGCTGCTGTGGAGCGTCAACACCGCCGAGCACTGGCGCTATGCGATCGAGGAATTGACCGAACTGGGCACGCCCGAAAAGGTGGGCACGCTCAAGATGCTCACAGACCAGGTGGGCACGGTGGTCGGCTATGTGCACGTCGCCATGAAACGCTGGGACGCCCACCTGAACGTCCATGAATGCGTGCTGGCGTCGGGGCGCAACCAACGCGCGGCGGCGTTGAGCCTCTTGCGGGCACTGGCGACGTATGGGCAAACGGTGCCCAACCTGGAAAACAGTGATCCCATCAACCGCATCGACTTTCGCTTGGGGCGTGCCCATCCGCTCTATGACGCGCTGGGGCCGACGCTGGCGGCCCATAGCGAACCGCCCTATGCCTGGTATCTGCGGGTAGCGGACCTGCTGGGCTTCCTGCGCCTGATCGCTCCGGTGCTGGAAGGCCGCCTAGCGGCGTCATCGCTGGCGGGCTATTCTGGCGAGATGAAGATGGACTGGTTTCGTGGTGGGGTGCGGCTGGCCTTTGACCAGGGGACGCTGAGCACCATCGAGCCATGGCAACCACCGCCCTACGGCGAGGCGACGCATGCTGAGTGCCTGGCGACGACCTTCTTGCAGGTGCTCTTTGGCTATCGCTCGTTCGAGGAACTGTGCGCGATCTTCCCTGATGTGTGGGCACAGGACGAAGCACGGCTGCTACTCGGCATCCTCTTCCCCAAACGCGCCTCTTACATCATCGACTGAGCGGGGGCGGCATGTTGTCGCCTATTCCTCCGCGCCATTGCTGGTGGCGGGGGCGATGCTGGGCATGGGGGCGTTGTCGGACCGCACCGGCATGGTGTTGGGTCCGGTGAAGGCGAGGCCGGGCAGCGAGACATCCGCTGGGGAGGGGTCGGCACCGATGGCCGTCTCGATGGTGCCCGCGCTATCCTCAGGCCGCATCGCGCCAGCCGACAGGCGACGCCGCACCTCGGTCAGCAGATCCTGAATCTGCGGGCGTACCACCAGATTCTTGAAAGGGATGCGCTCCCACTGCTCGCGCGCCAGGGCATAGTACCCCGCGCGATAGCAAAAGAAGCCGAGGGCGGCCCGCGCGTCGAAAAGATTCATCCGTACCCACAGCGCGGTTTGCTCGATGGGCGAGACGACATTCGTCGAAGTGGCCTCGATGACCTCGACCAGCGCGCACAGCGGGCGACCAAACAGCTTGTACGGATAGCCGTAGAAGAGCGCGATCTTGCGGCCCTGTGGCGTGGGGACGAAGCCGAGGAAGTAGCTGCGCGTGTGCTTGCCGCTCTGCCACAGCGCGATGCCGATCAGCAGGCCCACGCCACGCGCCAGGTAGCGTTCCCAGGTGAAGGGGGCCAGCGCCGAGGCGATGCCCAACACGCCAAAGACCGCCGCGATGGTCCAGGCGCTATAGACCAGCCGCCGCCGATCCCACCCCAACAGGTCGAAGTGGTGGTGTAGCGGCGTCGCCAGGAAGGGCAGCGGGAACTCGGTGTGCGGGAACCACACCTTTTCGGCATCGAAGCGTTCGACGCGCAGGAAGCGGCGGAAGAAGCGCACCAGTAACCGTGACTGAATGACCGCCGACATACCCTCGATCACGAAGGCCCCGCCGATCAGCACCAGCAGCAATTCCTGGCGGTCGACGATGGCGATGATGGCGAGCAAGCCACCGATGGCGAGCGAGCCGCTGTCACCCATGATCATCTTGGCGCGACGCGGGGTGGCGCTGGTGCGCCCGCGCCACGACGACGGCCAGTTCCATGGCAAGAAGCCCATCGTCGCGCCCGCCAGCGCCAGCGAGGCGATCACGAGCGGATAGTGGTCGGGCCGATTTTCCGCCAGAATGATGACGGCGAAGGCCAGCGCCGCCGGGAAGGTCAAGCCCCCCGCCAGGCCATCCAGCCCATCGGCGAAATCGACCGCGAGCGAGGTGGTGGTGACGACCGCCAGCACCAGTACGACGAAGAAGGCCACCCAGACATAGGGTACTTCGCGAAAGAGGGTGCCTAGCCCCGGTACGTCCGAGTAGGGCGAGTAGGCCGTGGTGGCATTGGGGAAGAAGTAGTACAGCGCCAGCGCCGCCCCAATGGATACCACCGCGCACCCCAGGAACTTCGTGATCTCGCGGATGCCCTGGCCGGAGTGCACCTTCTTCCAGTCGTCGACCATGCCGACCAACCAAAAGCCCACAAGCCCACCACCCAAGATGGCGAGCAAGATCCACTGTTGATCCGAGAAGTTCAGCAGCCAGCCCGTCACGCCGCCCGCCGCCAGCATGGCGGGGACGATGCCCCGCGAGCCGACCAGGGGCAGCTCAGAGGTGCTGGGGCGGCGCGCGGCACCCGGCAGCGCGCCGCCGCTGCCATTCGCTGACTGATCGGCGCGGAAGAAGCCCTCTTTGCGCTCACCGCTGCGGAAATGGGGGGCCAGCCGCAGCGCGATGCCACACAAGATGACGGTCAACACGAACGACCCCGCTAGCGCGGTCAACAGGAATAATTGCGATTGCATGCTGCGTCCCCATCCGAATCTGATGCCTGTGACGAACCCTTCTTACTATACAACGGCTAGTGTCCCCTGAATATCCCTGTTACCCATAGGTCCAGGGTCAGGGGAGCTTCCGTCGTGCGCGCGGTGCCTGTGACGGATGCACCGCTTGGGGATGGCTCAGGTATACGATTCTGGCAGCGATTTTGCAACCAAACAGGTGCGAAACTCGTCACATTCTGAAGGTACGCCCCCCAAAAACGGCGCGACATGTCGGGCGATAGGCGCGCCGCGCTGGCGCACGGGGTAGGTCCCGCGCGTGCCCTTGGCGAGGGATTTCGCGTAATCATGCGCTTTTTTCCGTGCCACGACGAAGGAGGCCACCGCCATGACGCTGCCAGTCAGCACCGATACCTATGCCATGCAGATCGCTGCCACGATGACGCCGTCCCAGCAGGGGATCTTTTATGGAGAATACAGCCATCGCGCGAAGAATTACAATACCGCGTTGATTTGGGCCATCCTCACGGGTTGGCCAGTGGGGGGGCACAACTTTTACCTTGGGCGCATCGCGCGGGGCATCTTGCATCTCGTGCTTGCCATCGTTTCGTTGAGCGCCATTGGCCTCTTCCTGACGATCTACGACATCATCAATCTGCGCAGGACGGTCGAGCAGATCAATATGCGGATCGCCAACGAGATCGCGACCAAGGTGCGGGCGATGGTGCCGGGTGAGTAGGCCGCTGCCCATCGAGGCGCTAGCCGTTTTTCCCGCGCCGGGGATGGCGCTGCCCAACCACCTGACCTTCAGTGCCGATGATGGACAGGTGCGCTATCTGGCCAGCACGCCCGACGACCCCACCCAGTACCTCTTCGCGCTGGATGTCGCCAGCGGCACGGTGACGCCCCTGGCGACTGCCCCCGACGGCGGCACCCAGGAAGCCACCCTGTCGCCCGAGGAAGAGTTACGCCGCCAGCGCGAACGCATGCTGAACGTGGGCATCACCAACTATAGCGTCCATGAGGGGAGTGGGCGCATTCTGCTGCCCATCGCTGGCGACCTGTATGTGCTGGATGCCCCCGGCGCACCGCTGCGGCGCTTGGTGGCGGCCCCGACGGGCGACGCCACGTGGTCCCCCGATGGCCACTCCGTCGCCTTTACCCGCGCGGGTGAGGTCTGGGTGGTGCCCAGTGAGGGCGGCGAGCCACGCCCCGTGACGAGCGGGCGGCGCGCCGAAGGCATCGCCCGTGGCAGCGCCGAATACATCGCGCAAGAGGAACTGGGGCGGCGCGAGGGCTATTGGTGGTCACCCGACAGCCAGTCCATCGCCTTCACGGAGGTCGATGAGCGGCACATCCCGCTCTATCGCATCGCGCACCAGGGCAGCGATGACCCGGCGGCGGGCGAGGCGCACCGTTACCCCTTCGCGGGCGCGGCCAACGCCCGCGTGCGCC
>JBBQSR010000225.1:0-6430 GCA_038234855.1 Ktedonobacterales bacterium
CAGACGTTCCACGTGGAACGCGTCGGCCACACGCACATAGCCACTGGTGCCCGCGTCCTTGGCGAGGACGGTGCCTGGGGCGAGCGACTGCGCGGCGACGACGACGCTGACCGTGCCCGCTGAAGCGCCGCCTCCGCCGCCCCCACCCGTAGTGAGGAAGAGCACGAGGACGGCGGCGAGGACGGCCAAGACGCGGCCGAGAATGATGAGCGGGGTGCCGCTAGACGATTTTGGGCGCGCGGGGGTAGGGGATGCCATAAGGCGATCATTCCTCCTTGAATGTGACGTGCAGGATCTTCCCTGACCCTGCTACGCAAACCCTGTACCCAAACTAGCTGCCGTGCAGGACGGAGACGATACTGGTGATGGCAGGCAAGAGCACGATGATGATGCCGATGGCGACCACCGCCACCAACGCGATTATCAATGCGTACTCAACGAGGCCCAAGGGGCGGCGTTCGTCCTGGGGAACCTGATCGGCCATGTGGGGGACCCTCCTCGACCATGATGATGCGCTCTCGCCATGATTGTAGCAGAGAGGGGGCGGTGAGGGCCAACCGACGTGAGATGTCAGGATATTGGGGTTTCGGCGACGATGTAGTCGATGCGCGTGCCATTGCCCTCGCTGCTCTTGACGCCCAGGAGACCGCCGACGAGGTCGGCCTCGATGCAGAGCTGACCCAGACCACTGTGAAAGCCCCGTCGGGCGCGCGACATGACGGGGTCGACCTCAAAGCCAACGCCGTCGTCTTCCACCGAGAGGATGAGGGCGTCCACGGTGTGATGCAGCGCCACCTGGATGCGCCGGGCGTGCGCGTGGCGCATCGCGTTCGCCAGCGCCTCGCGGGCGACACGAAAGACGGCGCGCTCGATGGCGATGTGGTAGCGGCGCGACCGCTCGCCGAGGCTCACGCCGATGGGCGCACCGCGCGTGGTGATCAGGTCCTGCACGTAGCGTTGCAGCGTCCCCGCCAGGCCAAGCTCGCTCAGCATCATCGGTTCCAGTTCAAAGATGAGAATATCGGTTTCGCGCAGGGCATCGTTGAGCCGTGCCTTGAGTTGGCTCGTCACATCGAGCGCGTTCGTGGGGTCGCCACGCAGCGCCGCCTCGCACAGTTCCGCCTGTAAGATCGCGTCGGAAAGCGCCTGACGGACATGCGCGTCGACATTGTGTGCCAGGGCACGTCGGTCATATTCGCGGGCCACCAACATCGATTCTTGGTTGACCAACTGGGCCACGGTGACGGATTTCGGCGGCTGCGAGGGCATCAGCGACACGCTTTTGGGCGAAGGAAAGTCCGTCACGCGGGCATCTCTGACGATGGAACGCGACATGCCCACGAAATGATCGGCGACATCGCCCAGGGGCGTCTGATGCTCGCTGAGGAAGGTCGCGTCCGCCATCGCTTGCAGGGCCAGTTCCAGGGCCTCTAGGCAGCGGCGATCCGAGGCGATGGCGGTGCGCAACTGGTCGCACAGTTCGCGCAGCCCGTTGGCCGCCGTCTCGGCCTGTGCCCACTCTTGGTACGCGCGGGCGATGGTGCCGCGCCCCTGTTTGCCGAGTTCGGCCTCGATGGTGTGCAAAAACTCGGTCGCCTTTGCGCGGCGCTGCTGCTGCTCGGCCAACGCGCCGGTCGATTCCTCGAGGTTGCTGGTCAATTCACGGATGGTGTGCGCCAAGCGGCGAATCTCTTCATTCAGCCGTTCACGGGCGGCGTCGAGCGTCACGCTCTGCGCGAAGGGAGCGTCCTCAGCGGCATCTGGCACGAAAGGACGATCTGGGCGGCCCAGGTCGCCGCTGTCAGGCGAGAAGCGTTCGCGCGGGCGACTGCGCGAAGAGTCTGGGTAATCTGTTGCTCTAGGCATCCATGCCACCTCCGACCGTCTTCCCCCCCTCATCGCAAGATCCGATCCTGCATCCCCGTTACGCGCTGTCGGGATGAATCTTGATCCACCCTTGACGCAGCGCATGGACCACCGCCGCCGTCCGGTCATTGACATTCAGCTTCTTGAGGATCGAGGTGATGTGGTTCTTGACGGTTTGATCGCTGATCTTGAGGGATTTGGCGATCTCTTTGTTGCTGTTGCCGCGTGAGATGTAGTCGAGGATCTCAATCTCGCGGGCGGAAAGGGGTGTGTAAAGCGGTGTGACCTCGGGTTCTTCCTCCGCCGCCATCTCGCGAAAGGTGCGCAACACGCGCGAGGCCACGTGGGGCCGCGACAGCACGTTATCGTTGATGAGGAAGATGCCGCGCGTGACGTTGCTGATCGAGTTGACCAGTTCGTCGGCTTCGATGTCTTTCATCAGATAGGCCGCCGCACCAACCTTGATGCTTTGGAACAATTGTTCTTCATCTTCTTGTTCGGTCAGCATGATGATGGCGACCTGGGGGGAGAAATGGCGGAGCTGCCGTGCGAGGTCCAACGCGCTGCCGGTGATGAGGTAGGCATCCACAAGTACCACGTCGGGTGTGTTGGTGCGGGCGACTTCGAGTGCCTGGTTCGCATCGGAACATTCCGCGATGAGGGTACATTTGCCGGACTGCTCTAGCGCCCAGCGCACGCCCGCCCGAAAGAGGGGGTGCTCATCGATGATCATGACGCGGATCGTTTCCATGCGGCTGGCTCTCCCGTTACTTTGTGGTGATAAGTTCGACGATAAAGGTCACGCGCATCAGTATACGCGAAACGCACAAGATCGCCCAGTAACGCGTCGGCGATAGCCTATTCGGGCTATCTCTGCTCGCATGGATGCCGCGATCCCTGAACGGTCCCCTTGGGTGATAGCCCTCTTGGGTGTCGCGTGCTACCCCATCCCTGTGTTGTACCACGTCCGATGCGCCCACGGGCTGTTGCCGCTTTCTCAGCGATGTGTCCTATCCGCAATGACCTGTGGGTTACATGTGCAGGGAACGCGCGCAACCGGCACCCAGCCAGGGGTGGGCCAGCGACGCGAACCACACACATGCCACAGGAGCAGCGCGTTATGCGGACCTCACTGACGAATGATCACCCTGAACCCCTGATAGCGGAAACCGATGGCACCGTCGCCCGCTATGAGCCGCGCGCGGTACATTTCGCGCGCCAGTTCGCGGCGAACCGCACGGCGATGCTCGGACTCTTCATCCTTCTTTTCATCGTGGTGATGGCTCTCTGCGCGCCGCTCATCACGCCGGGGGTGACGCCGAGCACAGGCTTCAACTTTCCATTTCTGAATTTTCCGGAGTATGGGCCAACCTTCGACCAGTTTCCCGTGCGGTTGATGGGGAGCACGACGGGGGGAGTGTTCTTTCATTACCAGAGCGTGCTGGCGGGCGTCACCTATAGCGCGCGGCTGACGCTGATCATCGGTGGCCTCTCGGCGCTTTTCGCCACGAGCATCGGCACCGTGTTGGGGGTCATCAGCGGCTATTTTGGTGGCTGGCTCGACGCGGTCATCATGCGCTTCACCGACATCGTCTTGGCACTCCCCTTCTTGCCCCTGGTCATCGCCATCATCATCGCCGCGAATCTCGACACCCTGAACGCGCAATCATTTATCAGCATCTTCGCGTTAACGGGCTGGGCCGGGGTCGCGCGGCTGGTGCGCGCGACCTATCTGACGCTGCGCGAGCAAGAGTACGCCGAGGCCGCGCGCGCGACGGGCGTCGGGCACTGGCGCATCGCCTTTCGCCATCTGCTGCCCAACGCGGTCGCGCCCATCGTCGTGGCGACCGCCGCGAACTTCGCTGCCTTTATCATCGCCGAGGCCACGGTGGACTTTTTGGACCTGGGCAACAGTGAGCTGGGCGGCAGTGATGTGCAGACCTGGGGCAACATGATTGCCCAAGCCCAAAGCTACCTGCTCAATGGCAATTGGTGGTGGGCCTTCTTCCCTGGCCTCTTCATCTTGCTGACCGTGGTCGCCGTCAACCTGATCGGCGAGGGCGTGCGTGACGCACTGGATGTACGCGGCCACGTGCAATAAACGCGGAAAGGATCACCCATGCTCGCTTTCGCCATCCGGCGGGTGGTGCTCGCCATCGCCGCATTCTTCATCCTCAGCTATGCGGTGTGGCTGTTGACCACACGCGAGGGCATCTATGCTCTGCATCATCTCGCCTTCGAGACGCTCGTGCCCGCGCGCTACCAGCAGTGGCTGGGCGGCATCTTGCGCGGCGACCTGGGCTATTCCATCCGCGCGCAACAGCCGGTGATCGACGCGCTGCGCGACCGCGCCAAGGTGACGCTGCTGCTCATCATCCCCGCCTTCTTGCTGCAAGAGGGCGTCGCCATCGGCATCGGGGTGTATTCAGGGGCACGCTATCGTTCGGCCATCGACCGCCTCTTCAGCGTGATCGCCTTCATCGGGGTGGCGGCCCCGCCCTTCTGGCTGGCACTGATCGCGGTAGAGTTCCTCGCGGTGCAGTGGCACCTGCTGCCGCCCTCGGGCCTCATCAGCTATCGCTTGGCCGAAACCAATTTCGACTCACCGCAGTATTGGGTCTTTTTTCATGCCAACACTGGCACAGCCATCGCGGATATCGCCCAACACCTGATCTTGCCGGTGACGGTGCTCGCCTTCACAGGCGTCGCGGCGGATAGCCAGTTCGTGCGGCTCACGCTGGTGGAGGTGCTGAACCAAGACTACATCCGTTCAGCGCGGGCACGCGGGCTACCCCAGCGCACGGTGCTGTGGAAGCACGCACTGCGCAACACGCTGATTCCGCTGTTGACGAATATCGGGCTGCAATTGCCGCGCCTGGTCTTCGCGGCATCGTTGATCGAACTGATCTTTAGTTTGCATGGCGTGGGGGGCCTCTTCGCCACGGCGATCTATACGCCGCCCGCCCAGACGCCGGGTGGGGCGGTGCGGCTGCCCAAGGACTACGCGGTGGTGACAGCCTATTTCCTGGTGCTGGGCATCGTCTCGTTGCTGTCGTCGATGCTGACCGACTTTCTCTATGCCTCAGCCGACCCGCGCATCCGTACCAATGCCACGGCGCAGCCCTTCATCGGCAATCCCTACACCTCGCGGCGACCACTGGTGCGGTTCGGGCGCGTGGGGGTGACGGTGGGGCACCTCATGGTGGCGACGACGGTGATGTTGGTAGGCATCTTGGGGGTGCGGACGTTCCAGGCGTACCACGTCGAGCCGCCGCCACCCATTGATGGCACATGGGTCGGCTCGGTCACGTATGCGGGCTTACAGGCGCAAACGGTGCTGTTGTTGCGCCTGCGTGTCGACGGCAAAGGGGGCATCGCTGGCGATGGCAATCTCTGTCAATATCTACCCCAGGAAGACACCAGCGTGGTCGTCCCGGTCAACCTCACCGGGCAGACGGATCGGGAAAGCGTCTTCCTCAACTGGACGACATCGACCGGGGATCAATACGTCAACTTCACCGGGGAATATCCCATCCACACCACGAAGCTCGCGCTGGCGGGCACCTATGTCGTGTTTGGCAACGCGCGCAACGCCACGACGACGCTCGCACGCGGGACGCAGGGCGACTATGACCGCCAGTGCGCGGCGGTGCTGCCGCCCGCGACCCCTAGCCCGACGCCGTGATGCTAGAAATGGTCGAGCGTGCGCAGAGTGCCACTGATGACCTTGCGCAGCGACTCGACGACGCCGTGGCCATTCACCGCCACGGCCTCGAAGGCGGGGCGACGAAAGGGATTCAGATATTGCTCGAGGATGGAAAGGGGCAGCACATCGGGCAGGTCGCGTTTATTCCACTGCATGATGATGGGGAAGTCGCTGGGGTTGCGGCCCTGGCGACGCAGTTGGTCGGTCAGTTCATTCCAGCTTTCGATATTCTCTTTCAGCTTATTCGCCTGGGAATCGGCCACGAAAACGATGCCATCCGCGCCCTTCAGCACCGAGACGCGCGTTTGTTGGTAGAGCACCTGCCCCGGCACGGTATACAGTTGGAATTTCAGATGAAAGCCATGCACCTGCCCCATGTCGAGCGGCAGCAGGTCGAAGTAGAGGGTGCGCTCCGTCTCGGTGTCGATGGACACCATGGTGCCCACATCGCGCGGATTCACCACCTTGTGAATATAGTGCAGGTTGGTCGTTTTGCCGCTGAGGCCGATGCCGTAATATACGATTTTACACATGATTTCGCGCTTGGACATATTGATGAGTGGCATGCGACAGCTCCTCTTGGCTGGGTACAGCGGTCTGGGGAAATATCCGGGCTGCCAGACGGCAGGGGGTAGCACTGACTTTTCCTGAGTATAGCACATCGTTGGCCCACGACAAGCCCATCACCGCCCAACGGCTGCACAAAAACAGTATCGACCTTGCATCCTCGCGCGCTATCATTTATCATAGGCTGAATGGCTGAATATCCGTCTGCGTGCCGCGAAAATGAGGAGACGAACATGAGCGCTGAAACACCGCAATGGAACGACTATCCCAAGCAAATACTGGTCAGCGCGC